>NZ_JBFAEO010000002.1:0-83996 GCF_040642015.1 Actinosynnema sp. NPDC020468 | reverse complement strand
GACTGGGCGACGTCGTTAGTGCCGCAGCCGAGGCCGGAGGGGCGATGCGGTGGCGAGGGCGGGACGTTGGCGCAGTGGCAGAGGTGGCCGGCGTTGGTCCGGCTGGGTGTGGGGCGCTTGTTGAGGCGTGGGTGCGGCCGGTGTCCTTGAGTGGGAGCGGGCATTGGCTGCGAGGGGTGAAGGGCGAGGGAAGAGAGGTGGGGATTGTGGGGTTGTTGAACGATTTGGGCTCGTTGTGGGGGTTGGCGCGGCGAGTGGGGTGATTGTTGAGGGTGGGGATTGTTGAACGATGCTACGGGGGGCAAGCCTACGAGCCCCCTGCCACAGTGGCGGGGGGCTCGTGGGATTGTTGAACGATTCTACTGTTGAATGATTCTGTTGCGGTGTGGCTAGCGGTCCACTTCGCCGCGGATGAAGGCCTCGACGGCGGCGTGGGCCTCGGAGTCGGAGTACTGCTCCGGCGGGGACTTCATGAAGTAGGACGAGGCCGAGAGGATCGGGCCGCCGATGCCCCGGTCCAGGGCGATCTTCGCGGCGCGGACGGCGTCGATGATGATGCCCGCCGAGTTCGGCGAGTCCCACACCTCGAGCTTGTACTCCAGGTTCAGCGGCACGTCGCCGAACGCGCGGCCCTCCAGGCGGACGTACGCCCACTTCCGGTCGTCCAGCCACGCGACGTAGTCCGACGGGCCGATGTGGACGTTGCGCTTCCCGAGGTCCCGGTCCACCTGGGACGTGACGGCCTGGGTCTTGGAGACCTTCTTGGACTCCAGGCGCTCCAGTTCCTTCATGTTCAGGAAGTCCATGTTGCCGCCCACGTTCAGCTGCATCGTCCGGTCCAGCTGGACCCCGCGGTCCTCGAACAGCTTCGCCAGCACCCGGTGCGTGATCGTGGCGCCGACCTGCGACTTGATGTCGTCGCCGACGATCGGCACACCGGCCGCGCGGAACTTCTCCGCCCACTCCGGGTCCGACGCGATGAACACCGGCAGCGCGTTCACGAACGCCACGCCGGCGTCGATCGCGGCCTGCGCGTAGAAGCGGTCCGCGTCCTCCGAGCCCACGGGCAGATACGACACGAGCACGTCGGCCGACGCCTCGCGCAGCGCGGCGACCACGTCCACCGGCTGCTCGTCGGACTCCTGGATGGTCTCCCGGTAGAACCGGCCGAGCCCGTCGTAGGTGTGCCCGCGCTGGACCGTCACGCCCAGCGGCGGCACGTCCGCGATCTTGACCGTGTTGTTCTCGCTCGCGCCGATGGCCTCGGAAAGGTCGGTGCCGACCTTCTTGGCGTCGACGTCGAACGCCGCGACGAACTCGATGTCGCGCACGTGGTACTCGCCGAACTGGACGTGCATGAGACCGGGCACCCGGGTAGCCGGGTCGGCGTCGCGGTAGTACTGGACACCCTGCACCAGCGACGCCGCGCAGTTGCCGACCCCGACGATGGCCACTCGAACGGTGCGGCGGTTGTCGCCCATGCCGAGTCCTCCTTCTTGTTTCTCAGTCTGTGCCCATGAGGGCTATTCGTCCCGCTCGCGCTGCTCGGCCTGCTCGTGCGCGATGAGCTCGTTGAGCCACCGCACCTCACGCTCCGTGCTGTCCAACCCCATTCGGTGCAGCTCGCGCGTGTACCGGTCGATCCGCTCGCTCGTCGCCGATAACGAGGTGCGCAGCCCCTCGCGCTTCTCCTCCACCCGCCGCCGTCGTCCTTCGAGGATCCGCATCCGGATCTCGGCGGGCGTGCGCGAGAAGAACGCCAGGTGGACGCCGAACGAGTCGTCGTCCCACGTCTGGGGTCCCGCGTTGGCCAGGAGGTCGGCGAACCGCTCCTTGCCCTCCGCGGTGAGCTTGTAGACCTTGCGCGCGCGGCGGCCCCACGACCGGTTGTCCTCGGGGACTTCCTCGACGATGAGTCCGTCACGTTGCAATCGGCGCAGCGTTGGGTACAGCGTGCCGTACGAGAACGCCCGGAACGCACCCAGCAGCTCGGTGAGGCGCTTGCGCAGCTCGTAGCCGTGCATCGGTGCCTCGTGCAGCAGGCCGAGGATCGCGAACTCCAGCACGGGGTACCTCCTCGCCGATGTGCGCCGATGGGTGCCACGAGTATATCGGCTCGATACATCTGCGTGCCGGGGCGCTGTGTCGTGAGGCACACCGTGATCCGCGCCCCGCAGCCACTGCCCTGAACGGCTCATCGAAGGGGTTGGGGCGGCACGTACGCTGGTCCCGTGTCGACGCAACGCCAGGTCGTGGACTACGCGCTACAGCGCCGTGCGCTGTTGGCGGAGGTCTACGCGGGGCGAGTGGGCACCATGGAGGTGTGCGACGCCGGTCCGTACCTGCTGCGAGCTGCTAAGTTCCACGGTCAGCCGAGCGACGTGACGTGCCCGGTCTGCCGCAGGGAACCGCTCACGCACGTCTCCTGGGTGTACGGCGACGAGCTCAAGCACGCGGCGGGCTCGGCCCGCACCGCCGAGGAGCTGACCCGCATGGCGACCCTCTTCGAGGAGTTCACCGTGTACGTGGTCGAGGTGTGCCGGACATGTAGTTGGAACCACCTGGTGCAGTCATACGTCCTGGGAACGCGTGGCCTGGACTCTCACAAGCCGCGCAGGAGGACCGCCGCGGAGTGAACGGGCTCGGCACGCGGGCGTTTCCGCAACTGGCGGGGACGACGTACGACCACCGAACCGCGTGCGCGCGCACGCCGGTCTGGGAGGCTTTTTCGTGAACGACCAGCATGACGACAGGCACCGTGGCGGGGAGCCGCAGTGGCCGACCGGGGACGACCCGGACGGCGTCGGTTCGCACCGCCGCGACGCCCGGGATCAGCCGGCGCGTCCGAACACCCCACCAGGTGGTTTCGTGCGCCCGACCGGCCCCGACACCCCGCCGGGCGGCAGCCCGCGGCGTCCCGACACCCCGCCCGGCGGTTTCAGCCGGCAGGGTGCGCCGGGCACGCCGCCGGGTGGCGTGCCCCGGGCAGGCGGTCCGCCGCCACGCCCAGGTGACGGCCCGACGGTCGGCCTCGGCGGCCCGCCGCGCGACGGTGGCTTCTCCGGCGGTCTCGGCGGCGGTCCCGCCCGCGACGACCGCACCGTGAACATGGGCGACAGCGTGCCGCGTCCCGGTGGGCGCGGTCCCGCCGGTCCCGGTGGACCCAACGGACCCGGTCAGGGTCCCGGGCCGAACGCCGGCGGACCGAACCCGGGTGGACCGAACCCCGGTGGGCCGAACCCCGGTGGGCCGCGCCGCGGACCCGGTGGACCCAACGGACCGGGTGGTCCCGGTGGTCCCGTGCCGCCGCCGCCCGGTGGCAGGCCCCCGGTCGGTCCGGACCAGACGGTCGCCACCCCGATGGGCGGCGGCCCGCAGCGACCCACCACCCCTCCCGGCGGACCGCGCCGACCCGGCGGCCCTGGCGGCCCCGGCGGTCCGGTGCCTCCGCCCGGCGGCCGGCCGCCCGTGGGCGGACCCGGTGGTCCCGGTGGACCGCGACGTCCCGGCGGCCCCGAGCGGCGGCCCGGCGAGGAGCCGACGGACCTGCTGCCGTCGGTGCACCACGCGACGCCGCGTGAACCCGACCTCCTCACGCACCGCGAGGACGAACTCGCCGCCGAACCCGTCTACGACGAGGACGAGTACGACGACGAGGACGAGCCGACCGAGACGGAGGCGAAGGCCATGCGCCGGAAGAAGATCTGGCGGCGCGTCCGCCGGACCTCCTACGTGCTGCTCGGCCTGATGATCCTGGCGCCGGTCGTGGCCTTCGCGATCGCCTACCAGGTGGTCGAGGTCCCGGTGCCGGAACAGGTGGCCGCCGAGCAGAACAAGGCGATCAACATCCTGTACTCCGACGGGTCGCCGATGACCAAGATCGCGCCCGACGGCGCGAACCGGACGATGATCAAGTACGAGGACCTGCCCGACACGGTGAAGCACGCGGTGTACGCCGCCGAGGACCCGACGTTCGAGGAGAACCCGGGCTTCGACTTCACCGCCATCGCGCGCGCCGGCTGGTACCAGGTCACCGGTCGCGACTCGGGTGGTTCCGGCCTCACCCAGCAGTACGTCAAGCAGGCCACCAAGGACGACTCGCCGACGCTGAGCCGGAAGTTCACCGAGATCGTCAAGGCCTACAAGATGTCCAAGCAGCAGGACAAGAACGACATCCTGACGGCCTACCTGAACACGATCTACTTCGGCCGGTCGGCGTACGGCATCAAGGAAGCCGCGAAGGTCTACTTCAACAAGGACCTCAAGGACCTCACGCAGTCCGAGGCGGCGCTGATCGCCGGCATGATCCAGAACCCCGGACGTTCCGAGCAGCCCAAGTACACCTTGGAGCGCTGGGAGTACGTGATGGGTCAGCTGGTCAAGTTCCACTGGGCCGACCAGTCCTACAAGGACACCGAGAAGTTCCCGGCGATGCGCCCGCTGGCCGACCTCGACCAGGGCGGCATCGACGGCACGCGGCTCTACATCAAGACCCAGATCCTCAACGAGCTGGAGAAGATCGGCTACGACATGGCCCGCGCGCAGCAGGTGGGCGCGACGATCTACACCACGATCGACCCGGGCATGCAGACGGCGGCCGAGCAGGTCATCGACAACGTGATGACGGGCCAGCCCGAGAAGCTGACCTACTCGATGTCGGCGATAGACCCCACCAGCGGCGCGGTGAAGGTGTACTGGGCCGGCAAGGACGGCAACGGCATCGACTACCAGAAGGGCACCCTCCAGGAGCCCGGGTCGTCGTTCAAGCCGTTCGACTTCGTGGCCGCGCTCCAGAAGGGCGAGGGCGCCGGCACGACCTACGACGGCAGCTCGCCGCGCTCGTTCCCCGGTCGTGGCGACGTGTCGAACTCGCCGGGCGTGGCGTGCAAGGTGCCCAAGCAGTGCAGCGTCCGCGAGGCCATGGTGAAGTCGGTGAACACCGTGTTCTACGACATGGTGGTCAACAACACCGGCACCCAGAAGGTCGCGGACGCCGCGCACCAGGCGGGCATCCCGGACGAGGTCGAGGTCGGCGACAAGAAGTACAAGATGCTCGTCGGCGAGAACGGCACCCCGCCGGACGGCAACATCTCCATCGGCGGTGGTCTGACCCAGGTCCGGCCGTTCGACATGACGTCGGCCTACGCCACGTTCGCCTCGCGCGGCGTGTACCACGAGCCGTTCTTCATCTCGAAGATCGTCGACGCCGACGGCACGACCGTGCACCAGCACATCGACAAGTCCAAGGCCGCGTTCTCCGACGACCCGCAGGAGAGCCAGGACATCGCGGACAACGTCACCGACGTGCTGAAGGACATCCCCAAGGCGCAGGCGCGCACCACGTGCGCCGGCGGCCGGGCGTGCGCGGGCAAGACCGGTACGCAGGAGCGCGCGAACACCGCGGAGAACTCGAAGGCGTGGATGGTCGGCTACACCCCGACGCTGTCCGTCGGCGTGTACATGGGCACCGAGGGCGGTGTCGACGCCATCAAGGACAAGGGCGGCAGCGACATCTACGGCAGCGGGCTGCCGGGCATGATCTGGAAGCAGTTCATGGACCGGGCCATGGACGGCCAGCCGCTCGAGCCGTTCGCCAAGCCGAACCCCATCGGCCAGTTCGAGGAACCGGTGATCACGCCGACGACCACGGTGCCGCCGAAGACGACGACGCCGAAGGAAACGACGACCACCACGACGCCGGAGCCGACGACCACCACGACGGAACCGCCGACGAAGCCGACGACCACGAAGCCGTGCAACAACCCGATCACCTGCACGCAGCAGCCGCCGGTGACGTCCACGACGGATCCGGTCGACCCCATCGGCGGTGGTGGCAAACCCACGCGCTAGGCCCGCCAGGAGCGGGCTCGGACGGACGAGGCGGAGGGCCGGGCGCAGTGGCGTCCGGCCCTTCGGCCGTCCGGGCGCCGGGTTGGCCGATCGGGTGACGCACTGGTGGCCCGGTTCACACGCACCGTCGACCTTTCCCGTTAGCATCCGGCACGTGGCCAGCCCTGCGCAGCACCAGGAAGCGAACCCCGAGGACACGGAGTCGCTCACACCGGAGGAACGCGTCCGCCCGACGTGGACCGAACCGCTCGCCCGTGCCGCGGCACGACCGTTCGGCGGTATCGCCGGCCGGCACGCCTCGGTCGGCAGACAGTGGTTCTGGACCCCGCTCCGGGTGGTCCTGCTGCTGGCGCTGGTGACGCTGTCACTGGCCTGGTTGCAGAAGTCGCCGTGCATCCAGCAGTACGTCGACCAGAACGGCGTGGTGCAGCTGGACTGGCGGGGCAACCGGCAGTTCGTCGCGATGTGCTACTCGGACACCGTGCCGCTCTACACCGCGGAGCGCTTGGACAAGCCCGACACCTTCCCGTACCGGACGTCGTGGATCGACGACGAGGGCAAGCCGACCGAGCACGTGCGCTACATGGAGTACCCGGTGCTCACCGGCGTGTTCCAGTGGCTCAACGCGCGCATGGCGCAGGGGTGGACCCGGATCGGCGAGTCCGGCTGGCTGCCCGCGCCGATGACCGTGATCACCTACTTCAACATCACCGCGCTGTGGCTCGCGTTCGCGTGGCTGGTCACCGCGTGGGCGGTCGCGCGGCTGGCCAGGCGACGGGTGTGGGACGCCGCGATCGTGGCGGTGTCGCCGCTGGTGATCGTGCACGCGTTCACCAACTTCGACACCCTGGCGACCGCGTTCGCCACCGCGGGCATGCTCGCGTGGGCGCGGAAGAAGCCGGTGCTGGCGGGTGTCCTGCTCGGACTGGGCGGCGCGGCGAAGCTGTACCCGCTGTTCATCCTCGGACCGCTGCTGCTGCTGTGCATCCGGTCGAACAAGATCAAGGCCTTCCTGTCGACGCTGACCGCGACCCTCGTGACGTGGGCGCTGGTCAACGCGCCGATCGCGTTCCTGTACCCGGCGGGGTGGCGCGAGTTCTTCCGGCTGAACACCGAGCGCGGCGTCGACCCGGACTCGCTGTACAACGTGCTGGCGCAGTGGACCGGGTGGAAGGGCTTCGACCCGGGCCTGGCGCCGGGCGCGACACCGGAAATCCTGAACACGGTCAGCGCGGTGCTCTTCCTGGTGTGCTGCGCGGCGGTCGGCGTGATCGCGATGTCCGCGCCCACCAGACCGCGGCTGGCGCAGCTGTCGTTCCTGGTGGTCGCCGCGTTCCTGCTGACGAACAAGGTGTGGAGCCCGCAATACTCGCTGTGGCTCGTGCCGCTGGCGGTGCTCGCGATACCCCGGTGGAAGCTGCTGCTCGCGTGGATGGCGGTCGACGCGCTCGTCTGGGTGCCGCGGATGTTCTTCTACCTGGGCGAGAACAACAAGGGCCTGCCCATCGACTGGTTCCTCGGCACGGTCCTGGTGCGCGACGCGGCCGTGGTGCTGCTGTGCGTGCTGGTGGTGCGGGAGATCTACAACCCGTCGCTCGACCTGGTGCGCCGGGCCGGCGACGACGACCCGTGCGGCGGCTTCCTGGACGGCGCGCCGGACCGGGTCGTGTGGCGCGTCAAACGCGATCCCGCAACCGCCGTACCAGCTTGAGCCCGGACCAGACCCGGTCGACGGCGCACACCTTGACGTCGACCAGGCCGTTGCCGAGGGCGTGCGCGCGGACCACGTCCTCGGTCAGGTCGGTCGGCACCCCGGACGCCTTCTTCGGCCAGGCGATCCAGAGCGCGCCGGCCGTGGTCATCCGCGCCTCGGCGGCGTCCCACCCGGCGTGCAGTGCGGCCGTGTCGGGGCAGAACACCAACTGCACGTCGTAGGGCTCGCGGTCGGGGTGGCGGTGGTGGTCGCAGTCGAGCGCGAACCCGGCGGGCGGGTCCACGAGCAGCACCCGCGACCCGGGCTTCGCGCCCAGCTTGAGGTGCAGCGGTCGGCCCGAGTACCCGGCGGTCACTAGGAGGTCGCCGGTGTCCGGGCGACCTCGACCGCGGCGGTCGCGTCGCGGCGGTCGAACGTGGTGTCGGACTTGAGGAACACGAAGAACAGGGCCAGGAGGAGGGCGGCCCGGCCCCACACGCCGACCACCACGGCCTGGGCGGAGAAGCTGTCGTAGATGCCCGACGACTGGCCGAACTCTATGGCGTAGTACCAGCGGAAGATGCCGATGCCCATCGCCAGGTCGGCGGCGAAGTAGGCGGCGATCCAACCCAGGTGCAGGCGCAGCAGCACGAACATCGGCACCAGCCACAGCGTGTACTGGGGCGAGTGGACCTTGTGCAGGAGCAGGAAGCCGCACAGCATGGCCGCCGACACCTGGACCCACGGGTAGGTGCCGTCGTGGCGGAACCGGCGCCAGCCGAGCCACGCCGCGACGCCGAACGACACCACCATGGCCGGCGGCGACAGGATGTCGGCGATGGCCTGCATGAGGTCCTCGTCCATGAACGGGCGCAGGCCCCAGTACCAGATGGAGTTCGTGGTGATGTCCACGCGGCGCATCTGCTGGAACGCGAACGAGGCCTTCCAGCCGGCCGGGCCCGCCAGCGCGAACGGCAGGTTCACCAGCACGACCGTGACGATCGAGGCCAGCGCCACCTTCGCGGCCGCCGCCCAGTCGTACCTCTTGCCGTCGGGCAGTTCGCGCCCGCCCGGACCGCCGGTCAGCACCAGCAGCGCCAGCGGCAGGACGAAGATCGCCGGGTAGATCTTGAACGCGAACCCGATGCCCAGCAGCACCGAGGCGACCAGCGCGCGCTGGTAGAAGGTCCGCTCCCGGCGGCCCCAGCCGCGCGCCATCACGTAGACCGCGGCGACCGCGCACAGCACGACCGGCAGGTCCCAGTTGTGGAACGCGTAGAGCACGATCGGCGGGCCGAGCGACCAGACGAGCGCCCGCCACCGGGACAGCCTGCCCAGCAGCCACGCGGTGACCAGGCCGAACGGCGCCATCAGCAACGCGGAGAACAGCAGGAACATGGCGTCGTTGTCGGCCGGGATGGCGCCCGCCCAGATCAGCAGGCCGGTCAGCACCGGGTACTCGACCGAACCGCCGACGAGCATGCCCTTGGCGGTGATGTCGCCGTTGACGTACGGGAACACGTGCCGGTCGACGTCGCGACCGATCCACAGGTGCTGGATGTCGGAGTAGCAGACGTCGCGCTTGTTGCGCTCGTCGTAGTCGGGGGCGCTGCGGCCCCACTGGTCGAACTCGGGTCCGGTGCAGCGGTCCTTGTTCAGGAAGCCGAGCACCAGCGTCAACCCGGACAGCAGGACGACGGTGGCGAGGGCGAGCCTGCCGAAGCGGCGCGCGGTGGAGCCGGACTCGGCGGGCGTCGCGGGCGCCACCTCCCGTGTCACGCTCACCGGCCCGAATGCTCGCGGAGGAACGCGATGTCCGCCGCTTGCCCCTCGTCGGGTGTCTCGACCAGGACCGGGCAGTCGACCGCGTCGACCACCGCGACCAGCTGCTCCGACGGGATGGTGCCGGAGTCGATGTTGGCGTGCCGGTCGCGGGCCGAGCCGAACTCGTCGCGCGAGCTGTTGAGGTGCACCAGGTCGATCCGGCCGGTGATGGCCTTGACCCGGTCCACGACGCCGACCAGGTCCTCGCCGGAGGCGAACGCGTGGCAGGTGTCGAGGCAGAAGCCCGCGCCGAACTCGCCGACCGCGTCCCACAGCCTGGCGAGCATGTCGAACGTGCGGGCCATCGCGTTGTCGCCGCCCGCGGTGTTCTCGATCAGGATCGGCACCGCGAAGCCGCCCGCCTCCGCCTGGCGCTCGAACAGCTTGCGCCAGTTGGCGATGCCGTCGGCCGGGTCCTCGCCCTTGGTGACGTGGCCGCCGTGCACGATCAGGCCCTTGGCGCCGATCTTCGCGGCCGCGTCCGAGTGCTGGAGGACCATCTTCCGGGACGGGATGCGGATCTTGTTGTTCAGCGACGCCACGTTCACCAGGTACGGCGCGTGGACGAAGACGTCGAGGTCGGACGCCAAGAGGTCGTCCTGCCGGGGGTGCGGTTTCGGCGCCTTCCACCCCTGGGGATCGGTGAGGAAGAACTGGACCACTTCGGCACCGCGGTCGGCGGCGGCGGCGAGCGGGTCGTCGTCCCGGACATGGGCCCCGATGCGCATGGTTGTGCAGGGTAGTCGCGTCCGGCACCGTGCCGCCGACCGCCGTCGGCAGAAAAATGTCGGACAAGACGTGTACTCGCGTCACGTTCAGGTCCTACCCTCGTTACTTGAGAGTAGGAACGGCGTGCCGACCGGCAAGGAGGCCAGTCATGCGGACCCGACTCACCCGGCTCGTGGGCGCGGTAGCCGTGGTGTTCGCGGTCGGCACAGTCGGCGTGGCCGGTGCGGGCACCGCCTCGGCCGCGGCACCCGTGGTGGCCGGCAGCTGCGCGACGACGGTCGAGGGCGAGCCGGGCACCCCGGTGTCGCTCAGCCCGGCCGCCGTCACCCAGCCGATCGTCGACGTGGTCAGGGCCGTCCCGCTGCTCGGACCGCCGCTGGCGGAACCCTTCCGGTCGGCGTTCAACGCCCTCCCGCCGATCCCCATCGGCGCCATCCCGACCGGTCAGGGCGTCATCACCGGCGGCGAGATCGCGAACAAGGTCACCGCGGAGCTGGGCAAGCTGCCCCTGCTCGGCCCGGTCCTGGGCACCGTCGTCGGCGGCACGCAGTCGGCGTTGGCGGGCGTGTGCGGCGTGACGGTCAAGGGCGTCAACGCGGTCGTCGCGCCGGTCCAGGAGGGCTCGAAGCAGGTCGCGGACGCCTCGCAGCAGGCCGTCGGCCAGGTCGTGCCGGGTCTGCCGGGCAGCACGCCGGGCACCCAGCCGGGCACGAACCCGGGCACCCAGCCCGGGACCACGCCCGGCACCTCCCAGCCGGGCACCACGCCGGGCACCGGGCAGACCGGCGGCGGCACCACGACGGTCGGCGGCACGCCCGCCGGCGGGGTGACCGGCGGCCTCGCGCTGCCCCTCTACGGCTCCAACCCGTTCGGCGCGAACCTCGGCCGGGTTCCGCTGTTCAGCTACGGCTCGCTGCCGTTCGCGATGCCCGGCCAGTACTCGCCGTCGCCCGGTGTGCGCTACGGCACGGGCGTGCCGGGCTCCACCTCGCTCGGCGGCCTCCCGACCAGCGCGGACGTGGACGGCGTGCAGACCGCCGGTCGCGCGCAGGCGCTGCCGGTCTCGGGCCGGATGGGCGGCGTGGCGGCGCCGGTGCTGCTCGCCGTGCTGGCGCTGTCCTGCGTGACGGGCGCGCTGGTCCGCACCTGGGTGCTGCGCCGTTCTCCCGCCGCGCGTGTCGTCAACGCGTGAAGAACGTCTTGGTTAGAGCCCGTCCCGACCGGAAATCCCACCCGGACGCCGGGTCTCCCGACCCTGCCCCGGGAGACCCGGCTGCACCCTGTTAGTCTGAACGGCGTTGCTGACGCGACGACCCTCCTGCCACGGAACGTCCGTGGCCGCCGAGTCCACAGGAGGTGAGTGGTCTTCATGCGTCATTACGAAGTGATGGTCATCCTCGACCCCAGTCTCGACGAGCGCACGATCGCGCCGTCCCTCGACACGTTCCTCAACGTCATCCGCACCAGCGGTGGCAACGTGGAAAAGGTCGAGGTGTGGGGCAAGCGCCGGTTGAGCTTCGAGATCAACAAGAACAGCGAGGGCATCTACGCCGTCCTCGACCTGACCTCGAGCCCCGACGCGGTGAAGGAACTGGACCGCCAGTTGGGCCTTCAGGAGACGGTGCTGCGCACCAAGGTCCTCCGCCGCGAGCCCGCCAAGGCCACGGCCAAGGCGTAAGGGGACCGACATGGCCGGCGAGACGACGATCACGGTGGTCGGGAACCTGACCGCCGATCCCGAATTGCGCTTCACCCAGTCCGGTGCGGCGGTGGCCAACTTCACGGTCGCCTCCACGCCGCGCACCTTCGACCGCCAGACCGGCGAGTGGAAGGACGGCGAGGCGCTGTTCCTGCGTTGTTCGGTGTGGAAGCAGGTCGCGGAGAACGTGGCCGAGTCGCTGACCCGCGGTGCGCGGGTCGTGGTGACCGGTCGCCTGCGGCAGCGTTCCTACGACACGAAGGAAGGCGAGAAGCGCACGGTGATCGAACTCGAAGTCGACGAGATCGGTCCTTCGCTGCGCTACGCCACCGCGAAGGTCAACAGGGTCCAGCGGGGTGACGGCGGCGGCGGCTTCGGCGGTGGCGGCGGTAACCAGCAGCAGGCCCGCGGTGGCGGCGGTGGCGGCGCTCCGGCCGACGACCCGTGGGGCTCCGCGCCCCCGGCCGGCTCGGGTGGCTTCGCCGACGAGCCCCCCTTCTAGACCTGCACAAGGTCCATTCCGAACTTCACCGCGTTAGACCAGGAGTACACACATGGCCAAGCCGCCTGTGCGCAAGCCCAAGAAGAAGGTCTGCGCGTTCTGCAAGGACAAGAACGCCAACCTGATCGACTACAAGGACACCACCCTGCTCCGGAAGTACATCTCGGACCGGGGCAAGATCCGTGCCCGCCGGGTGACCGGCAACTGCTCCCAGCACCAGCGCGACGTCGCCGTGGCCGTGAAGAACGCCCGCGAGATGGCGCTGCTGCCCTACACCTCGACCGCTCGCTGACGAAGGGGGTAACACACCGTGAAGCTCATCCTCACCGCTGACGTCAGCGGTCTCGGTGGCCCCGGCGACATCGTCGAGGTCAAGGACGGCTACGGCCGCAACTACCTGCTGCCCCGCGGCCTGGCGATCCTCGCCACCAAGGGCGCGGCCAAGCAGGTCGAGGTCATCCGCCGTGCGCAGGAGACCCGTCGGGTGCGCGACCTGGACCACGCCAAGGAGATCAAGGCCTCGCTCGAGGGCCTGGGCTCCGTGACGTTGAAGGCCAAGGCCGCCGCCGGCTCGAAGAAGCTGTTCGGCTCGGTCACCTCGTCCGACGTCGTGTCCGCGGTTCGCGCCGCGGGCGGCCCGACGCTGGACAAGCGCGCCGTCGACCTGGCCGGCCACATCAAGACCCTCGGCAAGCACTCGGTGTCCGTCCGGTTGCACCCGGAGGTCACGGTGTCGCTGGCCGTCGAGGTCGCGGCCGCGGGCTGATCCTCGCGTTCGACACGCGAAACGCCGTTCGACCAGGTGTTCTGGTCGGGCGGCGTTTTGCGTCATCCGGCTGTGGACAACTCGGTGTGACAGGTGGGCCGCGACACGCCGTGAACGCGGTTACACGCGACACGCCGGGGTTGTGGGGCAAGACTTTTCCACAAAGTTATCCACAGGGTCTGAGCTGCGGATACTTCTGTCAGTGGCATGGTTGTACCCAGGTTGTCCACAGGTTTCCCCGGACCTGTGGTCAGCTGCGCGCAACCATCCCCAGGCTGTCCACCGGTTTGTCCACAGGCTCGTTTGCCTGCGCCATCCGGGTGGCTCTAGCGTCCGGCTGTCCCCCGAGCGTGCCTGCGGCAAATCGTCGTACCGACGGGGTAGAACAAGCAGGATCGGATCCGGAGGTGAGTTCGCGGTGGCGTTGGTGGACGACCGGGGCATGACCGAACCCGGGTTCGAACGACAGCCGCCGCAGGACCTCGCCGCGGAGCAGTCGGTGCTCGGCGGCATGCTGCTGAGCAAGGACGCGATCGCCGACGTGGTCGAGGTGCTCGCGCCGAACGACTTCTACCGGCCGGCGCACCAGGCCGTGTACGACTGCGTGCTCGACCTCTACGGCCGCGGCGAACCGGCCGACCCGATCACCGTGTCGGCCGAGCTCGAGCGGCGCGGCGAGTTGCAGCGCGTCGGCGGGGCGCCGTACCTGCACACGCTGATCGCGACCGTGCCGACGGCGGCGAACGCGTCGTACTACGCCGAGATCGTGGCCGAGAAGGCCGTGCTGCGGCGGTTGGTCGAGGCGGGCACCCGGATCGTGCAGCTCGGGTACAACGGCGCGGAGGGCGCCGACGTGGACGAGGTCGTGGACCGCGCCCAGTCGGCCATCTACGAGGTCACCGAGCGGCGCACCACCGAGGACTACGTGGTGCTGGAGGAGCTGCTCCAGCCGACCATGGACGAGATCGACGCCATCGCCTCGCGCGGCGGCTCGTCGCTCGGCATCCCGACGGGCTTCGCCGACCTGGACGAGCTGACCAACGGCCTGCACCCCGGCCAGATGATCATCGTCGCGGCCCGTCCCGGTGTCGGCAAGTCGACCCTGGGCCTCGACTTCGCCCGCTCGTGCTCGGTGAAGCACGGCCTGACCAGCGCGATCTTCTCGCTCGAAATGAGCCGCACCGAGATCGTCATGCGCATGCTCTCCGCCGAGGCCAAGATCCGCCTCGGCGACATGCGCGGCGGCCGGATGTCCGACGACGACTGGACCCGGCTCGCGCGGCGGATGAGCGAGATCAGCGAGGCGCCGATGTTCGTCGACGACTCGCCGAACCTCACGATGATGGAGATCCGCGCCAAGGCCCGCCGGCTCAAGCAGCGCCACGACCTGCGGCTGGTGATCGTGGACTACCTCCAGCTGATGTCGTCGGGCAAGCGCACCGAGTCGCGCCAGCAGGAGGTCTCCGAGTTCTCCCGGAACCTGAAGCTGATCGCGAAGGAGCTGGAGGTGCCGGTGATCGCGATCAGCCAGCTGAACCGCGGTCCCGAACAGCGGACGGACAAGCGCCCCCAGCTGTCCGACCTGCGTGAATCCGGCTCGCTGGAGCAGGACGCGGACATGGTGATCCTGATCAACCGCCCGGACGCCTGGGAACGCGACGACCCCCGCGCGGGCGAGGCCGACCTGATCATCGCGAAGCACCGCGCCGGCCCGACCGCCACGATCACCGTGGCACACCAGCTCCACTACAGCCGGTTCGCCGACCTCGCCCAGTCCTGATCTTCGAGGGGCCTACCGCCGCCGGACGGCGTAGGTCAGGTGCGTCACCCTCGACGTCGGCTCCGAGCGGATCTGCTCCAGGGCCACGCGGGTGGCGTCCACGCCCTCGAACAGGCGGATCCCGGAGCCGAACACGACGGGGGACAGGGCGATCGTGAACTCGTCCACCAGGCCCGCGTTCACGTACTCCAGGATCGTCGTGCCGCCGCCCGCGATGCGGACGTCCCGGTCGCCCGCGGCGGCACGGGCCTGGTCGAGCGCGGACTCGATGCCGTCGTTGACGAAGTGGAACGTGGTGCCGCCCGGGCGTTCCCAGGGGTCGCGCTTCTCGTGCGTCACCACGTAGACCGGCGTGTGGAACGGCGCTTCCTCCGGCCAGGCCTGCGCGCCGAAGTCGAACATCCGCTTGCCCATCACGCTCACGCCGGTGCGCTCGAACGTCTCCCGCAGGAGGTCGTTGTCCCGACCCTCCTCACCGCCCTCGCCGAGCTTCAGGTTCTCCCGGAAGAACCGCTGCGGGAAGATCCACTGCTGGAGCTCCATCCACTGCTCCATCCAGCCCTTCCCGCCCGGCTCGTCACCGCCGGCCTCGGGCGCGATGTACCCGTCCAGCGACATCGAGACGCTGAAGAACACCTTGCCCGCCATCAGTCCTCCGATCCCTTGCGCGCGACACCGGTGACGTAGGCGGCCAGGTTGGCGAGGGTCTGCTCGCCACCCTCGACGGCGTGGTACTTCTCGACCGCCTCGTCGCGCAGTTCCCTGGTCGGGAACACGGTGCGCATCCCGATCCGGGTCGCCGCGCCGGCGGGCTCGAACGTCAGCACCGACTCGAAGGCGTTCGGGTCGTCGGGCGCCTCGCCGTGCCGCAGCGCGATCCGCTCCGGCGGGGCGATCTCGGTCCAGGAGATCCACTCCTGGTAGTCCGTCCCGTCCGGTCCGTGCATCACGAAGTCCCACTCACCGCCCACGCGGAACTCGAACGACCGCGTGGTGGTGGTGAACCCGTCCGGGCCCCACCACCGCGACAGGTGCCCGACCTCGGTGAACGCCTCGAACACCAGCTCGCGCGGTGCGTCGATGACCCGGGAGATGACGATCTCCCGATCGGCCGTCGTGCTCATCGGCTACTCCTCCTGCCTCGTCTGCTTCAGCTCGCGCACGTACGCGTCCAGCCGGTCGAACGTCTCGGCCCAGAACCGCTCGAACCCGCCGGTCCACTCGTGGACCGCCCGGAGCCCATGGGCGTCGAGGCAGTACAGGCGCTGCTTGCCCGCCTTGCGGTCGCGCACCAGCCCGACCTCCTTGAGCACCCGCAGGTGCTTGGACGCGCGCGGCTGGGTCATCCCCAGCTCCTGGGCCAACACGGTCACCGGTCGCTCACCGGTCCGCAACAGCACCAGGATCTCCCGGCGCTGCGGCTCGGCGATCGCGTTGAAGACGTCCGACGTGGTCGCTGCTCGTGCCATGGCCGCTATCGTATGCCCATATGGGCATGTGTCAAGCCGGGGTCAGCGCGGCCGGAAGAAGGCGAGGATCGTCCGAGAGGCGTCCGGCGACGACAGGATCTCCTGCATGCGCGCGGACTCCCGGGCGATCGGGACGGTGCGGTCGACCATCTCGCGCTCGTACTCCGCGACCGCGGCCGGGATGTCGCCCGGGTGGGCGGCGAGCGCGAGGCCGAGCAGGGCGCCGTCGAGCATGGCCATGTTGGCGCCCTCGCCCACCGGCGGCATGAGGTGGGCGGCGTCGCCGAGCAGCGTGACGTCCCGGGCGGACGGCCAGGTGAAACCCACCGGGAGGGTGGTGATCCGGCGCAGCACCACCATGTCGTCGCACGCGTCGATCAACGCGGTGATCCGCGGGTGCCAGTCGGCGAACTCCTCGACCAGCCTCGCCTTGGCCGCGGACGGGTCGTCGAACGGGATGCCGCCGGCGGCGGGCCAGTCCTCGGTGGTCCGGTAGAAGCTGAGGTAGACGCGGATCCGGCCGTCGCCGTTGCGCTGCGCGCCGAGGGACCGCCCGTCGCCGAGCACCCAGTAGTTGCCGCGCCCGACCATCTCCGCGAGGTCGGGGTGGGTGCGGTCGGCGTCGGGGATGCCCAGTTCCACGGCGTGCTGGCCGGTGTGCACCGGGCGGACGTCGGTGAGCAGGGCGCGAACCCGGGACTCCGCGCCGTCGGCGCCGACCAGCAGGTCGTAGGGCGCGGTGCGGCCGTCGGCGAAGCGCAGCACGCCGTCGGCGGCGGAGTCGAACGCGTGCCCCCAGCGGACCGTGTCCCCAGGGAGCGAGTCCAGCAGCAGGGCGCGCAGGTCGGCTCGATCGACCTCGGGTCGGTCGAGCGGGGCGTCGTCGGGTGTGTCGTGGCGGAGCAGCAGGGTGCCGTCCGGGTCCAGCAGGCGCATGTCCTGCCCCTCGGCGCGGGCGATGGCGGTGAACCCGTCGATCAGGCCGGCCTCGCGCAGCGCCCGCTGCCCCGAGTGGATGTCGAGCATGCCGCCCTGGCCGCGGGCGTCGCGGGCGACCTCCCGTTCGTAGACGACGGCGTCGACACCGTGCACGTGCAGCACGCGGGCCAAGGTGAGGCCGCCGAGGCCCGCTCCGACGATCGCGATGGTCATCGTGTCCTCGATTCACTGTATTTGTCGATACACTGTATCAACACCAACGCTGTATTCTCACCGCCATGCTGGTGTGGGAACGGCCCGAGCCTCCTGATCGACCGGTGCCCGCCCCGTTGAGCCGAGGGCGGATCATCCGGGCGGCGATCGGGCTGGCCGACGCGGACGGCCTCGAGGTGGTGTCGCTGCGCAAGGTCGCCGCGGCGCTGGACGTCGGCCCGATGCGGCTGTACGGCTACATCGCCACCAAGGAGGAGTTGCTCGACCTGATGGTCGACGCGGTACACGAGGAGATCCGGCCGGCCGGCGACGGGTGGCGCGAGGTGCTGCGCTCGCTCGCCGACGCCACCCGGCAGGCCGCCCACCGGCACGAATGGCTCGCCGAGCTGATCGGCGGCCGACCCCAGCTCGGGCCGAACACGCTGGCGAGCGGCGAGGCCGTGCTGGCCGCGATGGGCGACGTCGACCTGGACGTGGTCGTGCCCGCCGTCGCCGCGGTCAACGCCTACGTGATCGGCGCGGTGCGCCGGGAGATCACCGAGCGGCGCGCCGAACGCGCCTCCGGGATGAACCAGCGGCAGTGGCAGGTCGCCTACGGGCCCTACCTGCTGCGGACCTTCGCCACCGGCCGGTTCCCCGCGCTGGCCGCGTTCGTCCACGACGGCCCGCACCTGGACGCCGACGAGACCTTCCGGGCCGGTCTCGAGTTCCTCCTCGACGGCATCGGGGCGCGCATCCCGGGCTGACGCGTGCCCGGCGTGTCAGTCTCGTGTCAGGACCTTCGGCGATCGTGGTGGTGAGTCACCACCACGAGAGGACGACCCGATGAGCCCGACCGTTCCCGTACCGCACGGCCTCCCCGTCGAGCGCGACGCGGGCCCCTTCGACCCGCCGCGGCGGATCAGCGCGTTGCGCGACGCGCGCCCCGTCAGCCCCATGGTCTTCCCCGACGGTCACGAGGGGTGGATCGTCACCGGGTACGACGAGGTCCGCCGGGTCCTCGCCGACACCCGGTTCAGCTCGCGCCAGGACGTGGGCGTGCTGCACGTGCCGTACGAGATCCCCGGCATGCCCGTGATCACCGAGCCGTCGCCGCAGGTGCCGGGCGTGTTCATCTCGATGGACCCGCCGGACCACACGCGGTTGCGCCGGCTGCTCACCGGCGCGTTCACCGTCAAGCGCATGAAGTCGCTCGAGGAGCACGTCCGCGACATCGCCGAACGGCAGGCGGAGGCGATGGCCCGACGCACGCCGCCGGTCGACCTGGTCGAGGAGTTCGCGCTGCCGGTGCCCTCGCTGGTGATCTGCGCGCTGCTCGGCGTCCCCTACTCGGACCGGGAGCGGTTCCAGACCGACACGGCGCGGTTCCTCGACAAGGACCTGCCGTTGGACGAGAAGATGGCGGCGTTCCTCGGGCTCACCTCGTTCCTGGCGGAACTGGTCGCGCGCAAGCGCGTCGAGCCCGGTGAGGACCTGCTGTCCGACCTGACCCGGCACGACGACCTCGGCGACGAGGAGCTCACCGGCGTCGCCTTCCTGCTGCTGCTCGCCGGGCACGAGACGACCGCGAACATGTTGGCGCTGGGCGCTTTCGCGCTCCTGGAACACCCGGACCAACTGACCGCCCTCCAGGCCGACCCGGAGCGGCTGCCCGACGCCGTCGAGGAACTGCTGCGGCACCTGTCCGTGGTCGACGTGCTCTACCGGTACGCCACCGAGGACGTCGAGGTCGGCGGCACGACCATCGGCAAGGGGTCGACCGTGGTCGTGTCGACGCTGGCCGCGGGTCACGACCACCGGCGGTTCGACCACGCCGACACCCTGGACGTGCACCGCAACGCCCGCGGGCACCTGGCGTTCGGGCACGGCGTGCACCAGTGCCTCGGCCAGCAGCTGGCCCGCATCGAGCTGCGCGCCGGGTTCGAGGTGCTGCTGCGCCGGTTCCCGACCCTCGCGCTCGCCGTGCCGGCCGACGAGGTGCGGCTGCGGACCAACATGCAGATCTACGGCGTCCACGCGCTGCCCGTCACCTGGACCGACGTGCGGCCGTAGCGGTGTCAGCGGCCGTGTCAGGCACGGGTCAGGTCGGTGACAGGCCCGCTCACGACAGTGGTCGCATGACGAGTTCCGCGATCGTGGCCTCCGGGCTGCGGAAGACCTACGGGGACCGGACCGTGCTGGCCGGCATCGATCTCGACGTCCGCGCCGGCACGGTCTTCGCCCTCCTCGGCCCGAACGGTGCGGGCAAGACCACCGCGGTGAACGTGCTGACCACGCTGGTGAAACCGGACGGCGGCTCGGTGCGCGTCGCCGGGCACGACATCACGACCGCGACCAAGGCGGTGCGCGCGGCGATCGGGGTCACCGGCCAGTTCGCGTCGGTGGACGAACTGCTGACCGGCGAGGAGAACCTCCGGCTGATGGCCGACCTGCACCACCTGGACCGCACGGAGGGCAGGCGGGTGGTCGCCGACCTGCTGGAGCGGTTCGACCTGGTGGAACCGGCGCGGAAGCTCGTGGCCACCTACTCCGGCGGCATGCGCCGCAAGCTCGACCTCGCGATGACGCTGGTCGGCCGGCCGGAGATCATCTTCCTGGACGAGCCGACGACCGGGTTGGACCCGCGCAGCAGGCGGACCATGTGGGACATCGTCCGCGAACTCGTGGCCGACGGCATCACCGTCTTCCTCACCACCCAGTACCTCGAGGAGGCCGACCAGCTCGCCGATCGGATCGCGGTGCTCGACCAGGGCCGCCTGGTCGCCGAGGGCACCGCCGCCGACCTCAAGCGCCAGGTGCCCGGCAGCCACGTCCGGCTCCGGTTCGCCGACGTCGACGGGCTGGGCGCGGCGGCGCGGGTCCTGGCCGGGTCCACCCCGGACGACGACGCGCTGACCCTGCGGGTGCCCGGCGACGGCGGGGTGAAGCCGTTGCGCGCCCTGCTCGCCCGACTGGACGAGCACTCGATCGAGGTCGAGGAGTTCTCCGTGCACACGCCGGACCTCGACGACGTCTTCCTCGCCCTGACCGGCCGCCCGAGCACGGAGGAATCCCGATGAGCACCACGCCGTTGACCGACTCGGCGATCATGCTTCGCCGCAACTTCAAGCACACCCTGCGGAACCCGGTCACGGTGTTCAACGCGATCCTGTTCCCGATCGTGCTGATGCTGATGTTCGTGTACGTGTTCGGCGATTCCTTCGCGGTCGGGGTCGACTACATCGACTACGCCACGCCGGGGCTGATCCTGATGGCCGTCAGCTACGGGTTGAGCGCCACCTCGACCGCGGTGAACTCGGACATGACCAAGGGCATCATCAACCGGTTCCGGGTGATGGACGTGTCCCGCGGCGCGGTGCTGACCGGACACGTGGTGGCGACCGTGGTGCGCACGCTCGTCGCGGTGGCGGCGGTCATCGGGGTCGCGTTCCTGATGGGGTTCAGTCCTTCCGGGACGTTCGCCGACTGGCTGGGCGCGATCGGCGTGCTGGTGCTCGCGATCTTCGCGGTCACCTGGTTCGCGATCGCGCTGGGACTGGCCGCGAAAACCGCGGAGTCCGCCGGGTTCGCCACCGTGCCGCTGATCATGCTGCCGTTCTTCAGCAGCGCGATCGTGCCGGCCGGGAACATGGGCCCGGGCGTCCGGGAGTTCGCCGAGTACCAGCCGTTCACCTCGATCATCGAGTCGCTGCGCGGTTTCCTCGCCGGCACGCCGTCGGCCGGCGACACGACCGCCGCGATCGCCTGGTCCGTCGGGATCGCCCTGGTCGGCTACCTGTGGGCACGGGCCAGGTTCACCAGGCGAGCGTGACCTCGGCCAGTGCCCGCCAGTCCGCCCGCGCGCCCTCACTCGCCGCCTCGGTGAACCCCGGATCACCGAGGCGACGGCGTGCGTCCTGCTCGATCCGGGCCACGTCCGGGTGCGCGCGGTCGGGCAGCCCGAGCAGGGCGGCGCTCGCCGCGAGCAGTCGGACGGCCTGGTCGGGCCGGTCGCGGCGCAGGGCCAGGTCCGCGATCCCGACCAGCACCCGGGCGATCTGCGACGGGTTGCCCGCCTCGGTCACCGCCCGGAACGCCGCCGCGCGGTGGTCCCTCGACACCTCGACCTCCTCGGCCAGGTAGCCGAGGAAGTCCTGGACCAGCGCGCGCAGGTACGGCTGCCCGGCGTCCTCGCCCAGCAGGGTCGTGGCGACGTCGAACTGCCTTCGGGCCAGGTCCGCGTCACCGCTCCAGCGGGCGATCTCCGCCCTCGCCAGGGCCAGGTCGGTCAGCGCCTCCGGCCACGCCACCCGTTCCGCGTGCCGCCGCGCCTCCGCCAGTGCCGCCGCGCACGCCTCGCCGTCGCCCGCCAACCAGTGCAGCTGGGCCTGCCGGGACCGCATCCGCACGACGTCCTCGACCGCGCCGACCTCGGTGACCACCGCGATCGCGTCCTCGTAGTGCGCGCACGCCCGCACGAACTCGCCGCGGGTCGCGATCCGGTCCGCCAGCTCGGTCAGCGCGAACGACGTGCCCCACCGCTCGCCGATCGCGCGGAACTCGGCCAGCGCCAGTTCGAGGTGGGCGTCCGCGTCCCGACCGCCGTGGCCGTGGATGACCCGCATCTTGCCCAGGTGCAGCCGGGCGAGGGCGCGCACCCACGGGTCGTCGTCGGCCAGCAGCGGCTCGAACGCGAGCAGGAACGCGTCCGGCGCCCGCAGCAGGCGTTCCAGCGCGACCACCAGACCCACCGCCGGGTGCAGGCGCTCGACCCGCCCGCTGATCTCGTGCGCCTTGCGGATCCACTCCGCCGCCCGGGACTCGTCGCTGCCCCGACCCGAGGTCAGGAACGTGGTGGCGAACGCGTACACGGTGGCCCGGACCTCGTCGGACACCTCGCCGGGCAGCGCGGTGGCCGCCATGACCAGCTCGTGGCCCTCGGCCTTGCGCCCGCCGAGCCACCAGTACCAGCCGGCCGCCGCCGCGAGCCGCATCGCGCCCTGCGCCTCGCCGGCCGCCAGCGCGCCGCGCATCGCGACGTCGAGGTTGGCGTGCTCGACCTCCAGCGCGGCCAACCACTCCAACTGCTCGGCGCGACGCAGGTGCGGCTCCGCGGTGTCCGCGAGGTCGGTGAAGTGCTCGAGGTGCGCGTGCCGCGTGCGGTCCGCCTCACCGGCCTCGGCGAGCCGGTCGCCCGCGTACTCCTTGATCGTGCCGAGCATCCGGTAGCGCGGCGCCGCGTCGCCCTCGGCGACCACCAGGGACTTCTCGGTCAACGCGGTCAGCAGCTCGAACACCTGCCACGACTCGACGCCGTCGCCCGCGCAGACCCGTTCGGCGGCCTCCAGGCCCGCGCCGCCGGCGAACACCGAGAGCCGGCGCAGGACCGCCCGCTCGGCGTCGTTGAGCAGCTCCCAGCTCCAGTCGATCACCGCGCGCAGCGTCCGGTGCCGGGGCAGCGCCGTGCGACTGCCCCCGGTGAGCAGGCGGAACCGGTCGTCGAGGCGGTGGGCGAGCTGCTCCAGCGGCATGGTCCGCAACCGGGCCGCGGCGAGTTCGATCGCGAGCGGCATCCCGTCCAGCGCGTGGCAGACCCGGGCGATGGTCGGCAGCGCGTCGTCACCGAGGTCCCGGCGCACCGCGCCCGCCCGGTCCCGGAGCAACCGCACCGCGGGCGACGACTCGATCCCCACGTCGCCCACCGGCAGGGCCAACGGCTCCACCAGCCACAACGCCTCGCCGGTGATGCCGAGCGGCTCCCGGCTCGTCGCGAGGATCCGCAACCGCCGGCACTCGCCGAGCAGCCGGTGCGCGAACGCCGCCGCCGACTCGACCACGTGCTCGCAGTTGTCCAGGACCAGCAGCACCTCCCGCTCGCGGAGCGCGGCCACCACCCGGTCCGTCGGCTCCGCGTCCGGCACCCCGCCGAGCAGCCCGTCCCGCAGCCGCAGCACGGCCAGCGTCGCCTGCGCCACGTCACCGCCCGCGCCGACGGACGCCAGTTCCACCAGCCAGGCGCCGTCGGGCACCGAGTCGAGCAGCGTCCGCGCGGTTTCCGCGGCCAGCCTGGTCTTCCCCGAACCACCGGGCCCGATCAGCGTGGTGAGCCGGTGCCCGGCGACCAGCCCGCGCACGGCGGCGACGTCGTCGTCCTTGCCGACGAAACTGGTCAGCTCGGCGCGCAGGTTGGTCCGCCGGCTCTCCTCCCGCCGGCCCGTCTCGCCCCGCAGCAGCGCGACGTGCAACGCGGCCAACTCGGGCGACGGGTCGACACCGAGCGCGTCGGCGAGCACCTCCCGGGTCCGCTGGTAGACCACCAGCGCCTCACTGCTCCGCCCGGCCGCGCCGAGCGCCCGCATCAGCGCGGCGACGAGCCGTTCGCGCAACGGGTGCGCGGCGACCAGCTCGGTCAACTCCTCGACCAGCCCGGCACCGTCCCCGAGCCGGACCTCGACCTCGACCCGCTCCTCGACCGCGTCCAACCGCAACCGCTCGAACCGCGCGACCGCCGCGTCGAACGCGCCGCTCTCCTGAAGCCCGACGTCCTCCATGGCCGCACCGCGCCACAGCGCGAGCGCCTCCCGCAACACCCGCACCCGCCGCGCCTCGTCGGCGGTGCGGGCCTGACCGACGAGCCTCTCGAACCGCACGGCGTCGACGGCGTCGGCGTCCACCACGAGCCGGTACCCGCCCGCCTGCCCGTCGACCACCCCGTCGGGCAACACCCGCCGCAGCCGGGACACCAGGCGCTGCAAGGCGTTCGCGGCGTCGGCGGGCGGGTGCTCACCCCAGATCCAGTCGACCAGCGTCGCCTTCGGGACCACCCGGCCCGGCTCGAGGGCGAGCGCGACCACCAACGCGCGCAACCGGGCACCCGGCACACCCGCCGCCACCCCGTCGTCCCCGCGAACCTCGAACGGTCCGAGCACCCCGATCTCCACCCGGCCGATTCTGCCGTGACCGACCCCGGGGTCGGGCCCGGCGGTCGGGCGCGTGGCCGGGTGGTGCGGATTCGCGTGTGAACAAACTGCTTAGGGCCGCTTACGATCAAGGGATGCCACCCGACGCGGCGCGGCGTAGTGAGCGGTCTCGGCGTGCGATCCTCGTGGCCGCGTTGGAGTTGGTGGAGAGTGTCGGGTACGCGCGGCTGACCGTCGAGGCGGTGGCGGCCCGGGCCGGTGTCGGCAAGCAGACGATCTACCGGTGGTGGCCGTCCAAGGGGCCGCTGCTGTTCGACGCGTTCGTGGAGTTCGGGCAGGTCGGGGCCGGGGTCGCGCACACCGGGGACCTGGGGGCGGACCTTCGGGCGGAGTTGCGGGACGCGGCCGCGGAGATCGGGCAGCGGCGGTTCGACGAGGTGTGCCGGGTGCTCGTGCACGAGGCGCGGACCGATCTCGTGTCGTTGTTGCTCGCGCCGCGGCGGGTGGTGGTCGAGGAGCGGTTGCGGAAGGCGCAGCGGGCCGGGGAGATCCGGGGTGACGTGGACGTGCCCGCGGCGGTGGAGTTGTTGTTGGGCCCGTTGTACCAGCGGTGGTTGCTCCGGATCGGCCCGTTGACGCCGACGTTCACCGACACGATCGTGGAGCTGTCGTTGCGGGCCATGCGGGGATGATCGACAGCGCTAGAGTCCGTCGATCATGGGGTACGCGGTGGTCGACGTCGAGACGACCGGATTCGCCGCCGGTGGTTCGGACCGCGTGGTCGAGGTGGCCGTGGTCCAGCTCGACCGGGACGGCAACCAGACCGGCGAGTGGTGCACGTTGCTGAACCCGGGGCGTGATCTCGGGCCGCAGCACGTGCACCGGATCAGCGCGCGGGACGTGTGGCACGCGCCGACGTTCGCCCAGGCCGCCGGCGCGCTGTCGGCGCGGCTCGCCGGACGGGTGCTGGTCGCGCACAACCTCGCGTTCGACGCGCGGTTCCTCGCCGCCGAGTTCCGGCGCGTCGGGGTGGACCTCGAGGTGTCCGGGTTGTGCACGATGACGCTGGCCAGGCGGTTCCTGCCGGGGGTGCGGCGGTCGCTGCACGCGTGTTGCGAGGCGGCCGGGATCGTGCCCGAGGGCGCGCACTCGGCGTTGCACGACGCGCGGGCCACCGGCCGGCTGTTCGCGACCTACCTGCGGGAAGGGCCGTTGGACGGCGACCCGATCCCGTGGCCCCGGCTGCCGCAGGACGACGTCGCCGAGGTGCGGCGCGGTGCCGGGCGGGTCGTGCAGGTGGTGGAGAAACCGGTGTTGGCCGGCGGTGACGTGGTCGTGTTCACCGGGCGGACCGAGGACCCGCGCGAGGTGTGGATCGCCCGCGCGCGGGCGGCCGGGTTGCGGGACCAGGCCTACGTGACGCGGGGGACGCGCCTGGTGGTGGCCGCCGACCCGTACTCGCTGTCCACCAAGGCGCGGAAGGCGCGGGCGTACCGGGTGCCGATCGTGTCCGAGGAGGACTTCGCCGAGTTGCTCGGTCTGGTGAAAGATCACCGGACCGAGTGGTGTCAGGGCTATTGAAATGGCCGAATCCTGCGGGGAGGCTCATCACCGAACGGCCTAGCGGAGGGCATGAGTCCTATGCTGCGGACAGAGGTTTCCCTGTGGGACGAACTCGTCTCCGAGCTGCCGGTCGGAGTGCTGCTCCAGGACGAGCAGGGGGCGGTGCTGGCGGGAAACGCGCTGGCCGAGGAGCTGCTGGGGGTCGACCGGTCCGAAGCCCGCGACCCGTCCGGCGCCCTGCTGCCCTCGTGCGCGGACCTCGCCTCGCAGGTGCTGCGGACCGGCGCGCCGCTGCGGATCCCGATGGCGCTGCCGCGCTCGCAGGTGTGGGCCGAGTTCTACCCGATCGCGTTGCACGGTCACGCGCGGTTGCTGGTGCTGTTGCGGCCGGTGCAGTCCGACGTGCCGCACAGCGCCGGGTTGTTGGACCCGCTGACCGGGCTGCCCGGGCGGACGCTGCTGTTCGACCGGCTGGCGCAGGCGTTGACCAGGGCGCGGACGCACGGGACATTGGCCTCGCTGGTGGTGGTGGACGTGCACCGGCTGTCCGAGGTGAACCGGGCGCACGGGTTCGAGGGCGGCGACGAGCTGCTGACCGCGCTGGCGGGCCGGCTGCGGGACGGGTTGCGCGCGGACTACACGGTGGCGAGGTACGGCGGTGACGAGTTCGCCGTGGTGACCGAGCACCAGAACGGCACCGGAGAGGCGGTCGCGGACCTGGTGCGGGAGCTGGCCGACCGGCCGGTGCGGGTGGCGGGCACGCGGGTGCGGCCCGGGGTTCGGGTGTGCTGGGTGACGACGGACGGCGAAACGCCCCTGCACTCGGTGATCGCGCACGTCGAGGAACGCCTGCGGCACTGACGCGCGCCGGGTCCCGGCGGCCTTCGGCGGTGGCGGCTTCGAGCTCGGCGGAGACCTGCGGTCGCTGCCGGTGGCCGACCTTCGGCGCCGCACGCGGCAGACCATCGGCAGCGACCGCGGTCGGCCCCGGCGGGGAAGCTCACGGCGGGGAGGCTCACGGCGGGGAAAGCGGAAGGTGGCAAACCGCAGGGTGCGCCGCCATGCCGGGGAGGTCGCCGGGATTCCGCGAACCGCGCGGCCAACAGTCGACACCTCACGCCGACCCCGCGTCGAACACTGGAAGGTCCCGGCATCGCGGCAAACCCCAGGGTGCGTCGCCGAGCCGGGACGGTCGCCGGAGTTCCGCGAGCCGCGCGGCGACCAGTCGGCACGTCGCGGCGGTCCGGCGTCGAGTGCGGGAAGCCCCGGCAGCGCGGCAAACCCCCTGGCCGAGACGTGCTCGGCACCGGGCTCGGGGCGGCTCCGGGCGGAGAAGTTTCGGGTGCGTCGCCGTGTCGGGGGCGCTCCGGCGGGCGTCGGGTGGCACGTGGTGGCGGCTCGCCGGACGCGGGAAGGCCCCCGGCGGGGAGCCGGGGGCCTTCGCGGGTCGGGCGTGGATCAGAACAGGGTGCCGACGATCCGGGTGATGCCCGCGGTCGGCGTGCTGAAGGAGCGCGCGGACTGGGTGGGCAGCGCCGGCAGGCCCTGGAGCGGGTTGAGGTCCAGGTTGGTCAGCGAGGCGCCGGACGGGAGGATGCCCGCCAGGCCGGGGACGGCCGGGAGTGCGCCGGTGCGGGGCTGGGCGAAGCCGGCCGTCGGCAGGCTGCGGCCCGCGGGCACCAGGCTCGTGAGGCCGCCCAGGCCACCGATGGTGCCCAGGCCCGGCAGGCCGCCCTGGGTCAGGTTGAGGCCGTCGCCCACCAGGGGCAGCTGGCCCTTGAAGGACCGGTCCTGGGCCACGGGCAGCTTCGGCAGCTTGGTCAGACCGCCCAGGGCCGGCACGCCGGTGGCCGGGAGCAGGTGGTCGACGCCGCCGGGCAGCTCGATGCCGCGGGCGTTGGTGGCCGAGGCCTCCTCGCCGGTCAGCTGGGTGTTGTCGTCGGTGACCGTGGTCAGCGCCTGGCCCGCGATCTCGGCCGGGATGTCGTAGGCGCGGACGGCGCTCTCGATCGGCGCCTCGATGACGCTGCCGCTCAGGGCGTGGTCGCCGGTGGTGGTGGCCTTGCCGCCGGCCGAGGTCAGCGCGGTGCTGTCGGCCACCGTGGCGGCCTTGCCCAGCGCGGTCACGGCGTTGCCGTGCGCGGACGGCTGCCCGTTCACCGGCACGTTGGCGAGGATGCCGGACACCGCGGCGTCGGTGCCGTCGGTCGTGCTGTCGCCGCCGGACACCAGGGTGGAGTCGTTCGTGGTGGTGGACTTGCCGTTGCCGCCCACGGTGACCGCGTCACCCTGCACCTGCGACGGGATGGCCGGCGCGGCGGAGACGCCGTTGCCCGACAGCGACCCCTCCTTGCCGGTGGTGGTGACCTTGCCGCCGGAGAAGTTGGTGAGCGTGTTGTCCACAGTGGACTCGGTGTTGCCGAGCCCGTTGATCGCGTGGCCGTAGACCTGCGGGGACGAGGTCTGCGGCGCGGTGATCACGTTGCCCGCGAGCGAGCCGCCCTCGCCGGTCGACGTCGAGTCGCCGCCCGAGGTCGCGTCCAGCGAGTTCGCCACCGTGGACGAGCCGTTGCCGCCCAGCAGCACCGTGTCGCCGAAGATCTGCGCCGGGTTCGAGGTCGGGACCTGCACGATGTTGCCCGCGACCGAGCCGTGCTTGCCGGTCGCGGTGGCCTCGCCGCCCGCGGTCAGCGTGGTGTTCGAGTCGCCGGTGGCGGTGGGGTTGGAGAACGCGCCGCCCGCGAGGCCGAACGCCTGGGCGCCCAGACCGGTCGGCACCGACACCACGTTGCTGGAGATCGTGCCGTTGTCGTCGCGGGTGTTCGTGTCGCCGCCGACCCGGACGCCCTTGTCCTCGACCGCGGTGCCCGAGGCGTTGCCCGCCACGCCGATGCTGTTCGCGAAGCCCTCGCCCGGGATCGCGACCGGGAGCTGGCCGATGTTGCCCGAGCCGACGCTGTCGTTGCCGGTCGTGCCGTTGTAGCCGCCGACCTCGGTGATCACGTCGTTCTCGCAGACGGCGCTGGAGTTGCCGCCGCCCGCCACGCCCGTGCCGCACAGGTCGACCGCGCCGCCCACCGGGGCGTTCGCCGAGTTCGCGCCGAGCACCGAGCGGTCGCCGTTGGTGTACGTGCCGCTGCCCGCGACCGCGGTCACGTCGTTGGTGTGGTCGGCGCGCACGTTGCCGAGGCCGCCGACCGCGTTGCCGCCGCCGGACACCGGCAGGGCCGCCGGCGCGTCGACCAGGTTGCCCGCGAGCGAGCCGCCCTCGGCGGTGGTGCTGGTGAACCCGCCGACCTTGGCGAAGTTCGTGGTGGAGCTGGTGGCGCTGCCGTTGCCCGCGCCCGCCACCGCGTTGTCGTCGACCGAGACCGGCCCGGCCAGCTGCGGCTGGATGACGTTGCCCGCGAGCGAGCCGTCCTTGCCGGAGGTCTCGAGCCAGGTGTCGATGTCGTTGACGCCACCGGTGTGCGTGCTGCCGGCCTCGGCGGTGGAGGTGTTCTCCGCGACCGTGTCCGCCTTGCCGGCGACGGCCGCCGCGTTGCCGTTCACGGCCGCGATCGGGGCCAGCGGCGCGCCGAGGACGTTGCCGCCCAGCGCGCTGCCCTCGCCGGTGGTGGTCAGCGAACCGGGCGCCAGCGCGGTGTTCTCCGCGGTGGACTCGCTGTTCGCCCGCCCGCCGACGGTGGCCGCGTTGTTGGTCAGCTGCACCGGGACGGCGCTCTGCACCGCGGCGATGTTGCCGGACAGCGAGCTGTCCTTGCCCGAGGTGGTGATGTCGCTGCCGGCCGACGCGCTCTGCGAGGCGGTCGTCTTGGCGTCGGCGGTGGCGAGCACCGACACCGCGTTGCCGGTGATCTGGGTCGGCGTCGCGTTGGCGATCGACACGACGTTGCCGGACAGCGACTGGCCCTCGCCGTCGGTCTCGATGGCGTCGCCGCTGACGATGTCGTCGTACGAGCAGTCGGCCTCGACGGAGGCGTTGCGCAGCACGGCGACCGCGTTGCCGCACGCCCGGATCGGGACGACCACGTCGGCGTCGACGCGGTTGCCGGTCAGCGAGCTGCCGGTGCTGACGGCGCTGACCTTGTCCTGCGCGCCGCGCACCAGCGGGTTGGCCGCGCCCGTCTTGCCGGACAGCGCGCCGGTCACGCCCTCGGTGCTGATCGAGCGGTGCACCTCGGGGGTGGTGATGGTGCCGAGGGGCGTGGCGACGACGTTTTCCTTGAGGTCGATCGGCACGATGACGTTGCCGGTGACCCTGTTGCTGTCGATCGCGCTGGGTGCCCGGTCGGGGCTCACGTTCTCGTCCGCCGACGCGATGCCCGTGCCGAGCATCAGCAGGCCACCGGTGACAATGGCGGTCTGGATGCCGCGCTTCGCCCAGGTCTGCATGGTGTTCTCCTTCATCGGATTCCCTTGCTGGGAGGTGAGGGGCGGCCGGACGCTCACCGCGTCAGGCAGACGACCGCCCCGATGGGTTGGGTGGTTCAAGGAAGCGCGGCTTCAACGACCGGGTGTCGGTAGCGCACGCGAACGGCGCGTCGGTCGAATCCCGTTGCCGCCCTTGGGAGGCAACGAACCGCGCGCGTCGGTCAGTCTGGGGTGGTGCCGGGCTGCTTGCCGGGCGCCACGGCGTTCCGCTCGTCGGCGGGGAACAAGGCCCGGGCCGATGCGGAAGCGGTGCGGGCGGAGGCGTACGTCGTGAAGAACGTGGTGCCACCGCTGGGGTTTCCGGAACCGTCGCCACCGCAGGTGCAGTGCGCCGGCGCGCCCACCGGGGGCACGGGCGGCAGGAACGGGGTACCGGAAGGGCCACCGGGGAACGAATCCCGGTGGTAGGTGGGCAGCTCGGTGGTGACCGGCTGCCGGGTGGCCGACGTCCAGCTCTCGCTGAACTCGGCGAAAGCCCCCTGCACCACCGGGGTGCCGGCCTCGACCGGCTCGGCGACGGGTGCGGGGACCGCTTCGGGAGCCTGCTGCGGCACGACGGGCGCGGCGTCCGCGAACTGCTCGGGGACGACGACGACCACGGTGCCCGACGACTGCTCGGCGGGCTGGGCCTGGAGCGGCTGGAGCCAGGTGGTCACGGCGTCGGTGAGACCGGCGGTGACCTGACCCAGGTCGGGTTGGGCGACCTTGCGCACCTTCTCCTGCTGTGCGCGCAACGTCGTGTCGAGGTCTCGGACGGCCTGGTCGACCGGCGCGAGCGCCTCACCCAGGGGGTTGGCGGCCAGGATCGACCCGGTCAACGAGGTCACCGCGTCACCGCGGTCGACCTCCTCCGCGTCGGCCGCGCCCGTCGACAGCGACCACAGGGCGGCGGTGCCCGCCAGCGTGCCACCGGCGACCAGCAGCGCACGGGTGAGCAGCCGCCGCACGCGGCGGGCTCCCGTGGACTCGCGGTCGACAGCGGACAACGCAGGTACCTCCACCTGTGAGCACATCTCGGGGATTTCGGGCCGGCGAGGCGATCGTCGTGATCAAGCCGACGCCGAGAGATTGCCAGTGGGCGAGGGTTGCTCGCACCCTTCTCCGGACCTGTTCCCCGGATCGTGTGACGAACACTGTGTGTTCCCGCACGTGACCCTAAGTAGTGATCCAGGTCAGACCCGCTTGAGCACCCGGGCCGCGCCCGCGGCGGCCGTCGACGCGAGGATCCAGCCGACCGCGATCAGCCCGCCGGCGATCCACTGGGACGCGTCGGTGAACCGCCACTTGCCGTCCTGGCCCAGGTCCACGATCGGCACCAGCAGGTCGACCGCCAGCAGCCACGGGTTCCACACCGGGTTCTCGTCGTCGTTCAGCTTCACCATGGGGTGCCCGAGGAACCACAGCGAACCGGCCAGCCAGAACCCCAGCAGCCAGGTGATCGCGAGCCACGGCCGGTACCCGTAGCCGACCGTCCAGCGCTGGAGGAAACCCCAGACCCGGCCCGCGCGGCCCAGCTCGGAGAACCGGCGGTGCTGCTTCTCCAGCTGCACGGCCTGCGCCAGCTCCTCCTCGCCGCCGTCCCGGTACACCGCGGCCAGCTGCTCGTACGGCCCGGGCGCGAAGTCCGGCTGCACCTCGCGCAGCCACCGCAGCCGGGTGCGCACGTCGACGTGCGGCGTGGACGAGATCGAGCCGAACGTGAAGTCCTCGACGTCCACCCCGCCCGACGCGGCCCACAACCCCGGGCCGTCGGACACCGCCGCGGCCGACACCCGGCGCAGCGACACCCGACCGGTCGGCGCGTCCTCCGGCGCCAGCCGCAGCACCAGCTGCTGGGTGGTCAGGCCGTAGGCGTTGAGCGCGATCGCGCTGCCCGGCGCGCCCAGCCGCGCGCCGGCGAACGTGACCATCTTGCCGATCTCGGCCAGCCTGATCCGGACGCCGCCCTCGGCGGTGAAGCCGTGGCTGCACAGCAGGTCCTTGCCGACCGTGGCGACCCGCGCGTCCAGCGACGGCTTCATCGTGCCGTCGGCGCGGCGGCGCGGACTGGTCAGCCGGGCGCCCGAGCAGTCGAGGGTCGAGCCGATGTCGGCGTTCTGAAGGCGCAGCGAGCCGGTGGCCTCCAGGTCGCGCAGGAACAGCGTGCCGCCGATCTTGAGCCGGTCCGCGAACAGCACGTCGATGCCCGGCCCGTGCAGCCGCACGCCGGACAGACTGGCGCTGCCGCGAACGTCGGCGTCCACCAGCCGGACCTGGCCGTGGGCGCGGAACGCGTGCGCGTGCTCGCCGTTGCCGCGGAACCCGCCGTCCACCGCGCCGCGCGCCTCCAGGTCGCCGCGCACCTGGATGCCGTCCGCGTGCAGGGCCACCGGCACCCGGCCGTCGGGTATCGGACCGTCGTCCGCCTCGGGCCGGCCGATCTCGCCGCCGGACAGCCGCAGGTAGCCGCCGATCTCGGCGTTGGGCAGCCGGACCGTGCCGGAGGAGGTGAACCCGTCGTCGAGCTCCACGTTGCCCTCGACCCGGATCCGGTCGGCGACCAGGGACGCGGCCTCGTCGGCCGTGCCGCGCGGGATCACCAGGACCGGGCGGTCCACGACGGTGGCGCGCAGCCGGGCGCCGGAGAACACCACGTCGCCGCCGACCCGGGAACCGTCGAGCAGGATGCGGCCCTCGGTGGTGAACCGGCCGCCCTCGTCGTCGCAGAACAGGTTGCCCGCGACCACCACGCCGGACGCGTCCAGCACGTTGCGGCCCGCGTTGACCAGCCGGGCACCGCCGAGGTGGACCGAGCCGCCGATGTCCGCGCCGCGCAGCCGGACCTCGCCGTCGGCGCGCAGCGCGATCGCCTGGAGCGAGCCGGACAGCCGGACGCGCGCGGCGAGCAGGGCGTGCCCGCTGCCCCGGCCGCGCAGCACCGCGCCCGCGAGCCGGAACGTGCCCTCGACGGTGGCGTCGGTCAGGTCGACCGTGCCGTCGCTGGTGAAACCGGCCTCCAGCACCAGGTCGCTGCCGACCCGGAGGTTGCGCGCCAGCAGGCCGGGCACCCGGCAGCCGCGCAGGCGCAGGCCGACCAGCCGCGCCATCCGCAGGTCCGGCGGCTGCTCGAACGTGCAGTCCGCGAAGTCCACCACCCGGCGCACCCGCGCGCCCTCCAGGCTGAACCGGCCGAGCACGTACGCGCCGACGAGGTGCAGCGCCGCGCCGCCGGGGCTGGGCGCGAGCAGGAGTTCGGACAGCAGGGTCCCGGGCACGGTCCGCTCCCGCGCGGGTGCGCGCGGGTCGAAGCGCACCCGGCGGCCGGCGGCGAACGCGGCGCGGATCTCGTCCTCGGTCACGGTGCCGATCCGATCATCCCGACACCGCCGCGAGGAAGGGGCTCGGGTGCCCGGACGGGGAACACGCGGTGTCCGAGTGGCGTACTCGGGGGTGTGATCGGGGAGGTGGGAGCTACCGTGGCCGGGTGAGCGACTCGGAGATCAGCAACAGGGTGCCCCGGCTGCTGCGGGTCAGCGCCGCGTTGAGCTGGCGGTTCGTGGCCGTGGTGGCCGCGCTGTACGTGGTGGCGCAGGTCGTGGGGTACCTGACGACCATCGTCATCCCGGCGGGCGTCGCGCTGCTGCTGGCGGCGCTGCTGTCGCCCGCGGTGGCCCAGCTGAACCGGCTCGGGGTGCCGCGCGGGCTGGCCACCGGGCTGGTGCTGATCGGCGGGCTCGGCGTGGTCGGCGGCGTGCTCACGTTCGTGATCACCGAGTTCTCCAAGGGCCTGCCCGATCTCAACACGCAGGTCAGCCACAGCCTCGACACGGTGCAGAACTGGCTGAAGCACGGGCCGCTCAAGCTCAGCGACGTGCAGTTGCAGCAGTACGTGGACAAGATCGTGGAGACGGTCAAGGAGAACCAGGCCGAGATCACCTCCGGCGCGCTCACCACGGCGGCGACGGTCGGCGAGCTGCTGACCGGCTTCCTGCTCGCGCTGTTCACGCTCATCTTCTTCCTGCACGACGGCGACGGCATCTGGCGGTTCATCGTGCGGATCGTGCCGCGCGACGTGCGGGACCGGGCCGACGTCGCCGGGCGGCGCGGGTTCGCCTCGCTGGTCAGCTACGTGCGCGCGACGGCGGCGGTGGCCGTGGTCGACGCGGTGGGCGTGGGCATCGGGTTGTGGGCGGTCGGGGTGCCGCTGGTGGTGCCGCTGGCCGCGCTGGTGTTCCTCGGCGCGTTCATCCCGATCATCGGCGCGGTGCTGACCGGCGCGGTCGCGGTGTTGATCGCGCTGGTCGCGAACGGACCGGTGGCCGCGCTGGTGGTGCTCGGCGTGCTGATCGGCGTGATGCAGCTGGAGTCGCACGTGCTCCAGCCGCTGCTGCTGGGTCGCGCGGTGAAGCTGCACCCGCTGGCCGTGGTCATCGCGATCACCGCCGGGTTGGTCGTGGGCGGCATCGCGGGCGCGCTGCTGTCGGTGCCGCTGCTGGCCGTGCTGAACTCGGGCATCCGGTCGCTGCTCAGCGACTCGGATCGGACGGTCGACCCGAGGGCGGTCGACGTGGACAAGCCGCAGGAGAGCGGGCCCGCCGACCACGCGGGCCAGCGGGTCGACGACGAGATCCCGTGACCGGTCAGGCCATCTCGACCAGGTTGCGGCCGCAGCCCTTGGCGGCCAGCAGCGCCGAGTCGGCGGCCACGAGCAGGCTCGGCAGCTCGTAGCCGAACCGGTCGGTGGTCGCCACGCCGATGCTGACGGTCAGGCCGGTGAGCAGGTGCTCGTTGCCGTCCGTGCCGACGGTCGCCACCGCGAGGTCGGCCACCGCCATCCGCACCCGCTGCGCGACGGACCGGGCGATCGCGGGCTCGGCGTCGGGCAGCAGCACCACGAACTCCTCGCCGCCGAACCGGCCGACCAGGTCGCCCCGGCGCACGGTCCCGGACAGCAGCAGCGCGATCGCGCTCAGCGCCGCGTCGCCCGCCAGGTGCCCGACCTGGTCGTTGACCTTCTTGAAGTGGTCGAGGTCGAGCAGCATCACGGCCATCGGCCGGGTCCGGGGTCGGGCCTTGGCCAGCTCGTAGCGCGCCCGGCCGTCCCAGTGCACCGCGTTGGCCAGGCCGGTCTTGGCGTCCCGCTGCGCCGACCGCCGCCAGTGCGGCAGCTGGGCCGCGCGCTCCAGCAGGGCCATCGGCGCGGCCGCCATCAGGGCGTGGACCGGTGTGGTCGTGGCGACGAAGCCCATCAGCCCGCCGATGCTCACCGCGACGATGCCCAGCACCGCGTCGATCGGCTCGCCGACGGTCTCGTCGCGGTCCGCGGCGGGGCTGCGCAGCTTCAACCCGAGCGCGATCAGGGCGGCGCGCACGATCAGCAGCACGGTCGCCGCACCGATCATCACGATCAGCTCGGTCGCCGGGTTCGCCCACCCGATCAGGTAGCGGGTGCCGAACACGGAGAGTGCCGTCGCGGACAGCGTGAACACCCAGCGGTGGGACTCCGGGCGTTGCGCCAACACGCCGTGCAGGGCCGGCCCGAACAGCAGCAGCACCAGCAGGTTGCACGGCAGCGACACCAGGCCCGCGGTGAGGTAGCAGAGGTGCGCGGCCCACGGGTTGCGCTCGGACTCGCCCATCCGGTGGCTGTGGATCGAGCTGCCGATGATCACCACGCCGGCCGTGCCCGCGATCGCCGCGAACCGTCCGACCTGCTCCGGAGTCGGTTGCCCGGAGGAGATCACGACCCACACGACCAGGGCGAGCGCGGCGGCGTCGACGACGAGCCAGTAGGCCAGCGCGGAGCGTCGCAGCGTCCACAGTGGCCAGTCGCGCACGCTCAGCCCTCCCCGCCGATCACCTGGCGCGGTGTCCCCCAAAAGACACTCTCAGTAACAAGGAGAAGCTTTTCACACATGTCGGTATCGGAACAGACGGCCACCTGGGGGTTAGCTGCGCCACTTGCACCCGGCAAGATTGAGCAGGAAAGGAGCACACCGTGCACACGAAGCCGCCCGCGCCGGACCCATCCGTGCGTGAAGACCCCGTCGCGCACCTCTGGCGGGGAACCGTCGCGCTACGGATCGTGACATTCCTGTTCGCGCTCGGCAACGCCGCGGTGCACCACAACGGCTACCAGCGACCGTGGCTCGCGTGGGCGGCGATCGGCGCGATGGCCGCGTGGTCGGTCTTCACCGTGCTGGCCTACAGCAGCGACAAGGGCCGCCGGCGGTGGGTCGTCGCCGCCGACCTGGTGGTCGCGTGCGGGCTGATGTCGCTCTCGCCGCTGATCATGACCGACGCCCAGTTCCTGTTCAACGTCCCGCTGATCACCACCATCTGGGCGTGCGTGCCCGCGGTCGCGGCGGGCGCGCTGAGCGGTCCGACGGCGGGCGCGGCGGCCGGGCTGGTCGTCGGCCTGTCGACCTACCTCAACCGCCGGTCGATCAGCATCGACCTGACCAGGGACGTCGTGCTGCTCGCGGGCGCGGGGTTCGTCGTCGGCATGGCGGCGGCCACGGCCAGGCGGTCGGCGGTGCGGCTCGCCCAGGCGTTGCGCACCGAGGCGGCCACCGCCGAGCGCGAGCGGCTCGCGCGGTCGATCCACGACGGCGTGCTCCAGGTGCTGGCCAGGGTCCGCAAGCGCGGCAACGAACTCGGCGGCGAGGCGGCCGAACTGGCCGAGCTCGCGGGCGAGCAGGAGGTGGCGCTGCGCTCGCTGGTCGCCGCCGCGCCCGCCGAGTCCACAGTGGATGGTGATGCGGACCTGCGGCCGGCGCTGCAACTCCTGGCCACGTCCCGGTTCCAGGTCGCCACGCCCGCGACCAGGGTGATGCTGCCCGCCACCACCGCGTTCGAGCTGACCGCCGTGGTCCGCGAGGCGCTGTCCAACGTGGACAAGCACGCGGGCGAGCACGCCAAGGCGTGGGTGCTGCTCGAGGACCTCGGCGACGAGGTGGTGCTGAGCGTGCGCGACGACGGTCCCGGCATCCCCGAGGGCCGCATCGAGGGCGCGGAGGCCGAGGGCCGGATGGGCATCGCCCACTCGATCAGGGGACGCGTCGAAGCGCTGAGTGGGACCCTCGACCTCCAGACGGGTCCGGGGGAGGGCACGGAGTGGGAAGTGCGGGTGTACAGATGAGCGTGTCCGTGATGGTGGTGGACGACCACCCGCTGTGGCGCGACGGGGTGGCCCGCGACCTGGCCGAGCGCGGTTTCGCGGTGGTCGCCACGGCGGGCGACGCGGCGTCCGCGGTCCGCATCGCGCGCACCGTGCGGCCCGACGTCGTGCTGATGGACCTCAACCTCGGCGAGCAGACCGGTGTCGAGGCCACCACGATGATCACCGGTGAGCTGGCGGGCACCCGCGTCCTGGTGCTGTCCGCGAGCGGCGAGCACGACGACGTGCTGGAGGCGGTGAAGGCGGGCGCGTCCGGCTACCTGGTGAAGTCGGCGTCCGCGGAGGAGCTGGTCGAGGCGGTCAACCGGACGGCCGCGGGCGACGCCGTGTTCACCGCCGGGCTGGCCGGGCTGGTGCTCGGCGAGTACCGCCGGATGGCCGCGACGCCGGACGAGGACAAGCCGCAGCTCACCGACCGGGAGACCGAGGTGCTGCGCCTGGTGGCGAAAGGCCTGACGGCGCGGCAGATCGCGAATAGGCTGGTGATTTCCCACCGCACGGTGGAGAACCACGTCCAGTCCACGCTCCGCAAGCTCCAACTGCACAACCGCGTCGAGTTGGCGAGGTACGCCATCGAGCACGGTCTGGACGTCGAACCGGAGGAGGGCGCGCGGTGACCAGTCCCAGGGACCTTCGAGTGTCGGACGCGGAGCGCGAGCACGTCGTGGGCGTGCTCCAGAAGGCGATCGGTCGCGGGCTGCTGACGCTCGACGAGTTCACCGAGCGCACCGACACGGCGCTGGCGGCCAAAACCCGCGGCCAGCTCAACGCGGTGCTGCTCGACCTGCCCGGCGTGGTGCACGACGAGCAGACCGTGGTGGTCGCCTCGCAGGAGAACGTCGAGTTCAAGGCGACCCTGTCCACGGTCAAGCGGCGCGGTCCGTGGGTGGTGCCGCGGACGATCGTGCTGCGCACGACCATGGGTTCGGCCGACCTGGACTTCCGCGAGGCGGTGATCCCGCACGCCGTGGTCGACATCGAGCTGGACCTGACGGCCGGTTCGCTGAAGATGGTCGTGCCCGACGGCGCGTCGGTGGACACCGACGGCCTGGAGCTGTCGGCGGGTTCGGTCAAGGACAAGGGCGGGCGGACCGCGGGCGGTCGGCCGCACTTCGTGGTGCGCGGCGTGGTCAAGGCGGGTTCGGTGGAGATCAAGCGGAAGCGCTCGATCCTCCGTAATGCGTGACTGCTCCGTTTGCCGTAGTTGTATGGCCCATGTCGAACACTGACGTCCGGTTCACCCTGGACGACGAGACGCGGTCGCGGATCGAGCGCGCGGCCGCCGAGGCCGGTCACACCACCGCCTCCTACCTGGCGGAACTGGCCGCGAACGCCGCCGACGGGGTGTACGGACTGCCGTCGCCGCGCTCGTTGAACGCCGCGTACTGGCACTCCGTCCGTCATGCGTGACGGCCGCCGGTCGCACAGGATCGGGGCATGCGCTGCCTCGTCACCGGTGCGACCGGTTATCTCGGCGGACGGCTCGTACCCCGGCTGATCGCCGAGGGTCACGAGGTCCGCTGCCTCGTCCGCGACCCCGGCAAGCTGCGCGACGTGCCGTGGGCGGGTGACGTCGAGGTGGTGCGCGGCGACGTGCTGTCGCCGGACACGCTCGGCCCGGCCATGGCGGGCGTGGACGTCGTGCACTACCTGGTGCACTCGTTGCAGCACGACGACTTCGCGGACGCGGACCGCCGGGCGGCGGAGAACACCGCCCGCGCCGCCGAGGCCGCGGGCGTCAAGCGGGTCGTGTACCTGGGCGGGCTGCACCCCGAGGGGGTGGCGCTGTCGCCGCACCTGGCGTCGCGCAAGGAGGTCGGCGAGGTCTTCCTGGCCTCGGCGGTGCCGGCGGTCGTGCTCCAGGCCGCGGTGGTGATCGGGTCCGGGTCGGCGAGCTTCGAGATGCTGCGGTACCTGACCGAGCGGCTGCCGGTGATGGTGACGCCCCGGTGGGTGCACAGCCGGATCCAGCCGATCGCGGTGCGGGACGTGCTGCGGTACCTGGTGGGCGTGGTGGACCTGCCCGACGGCGTGAACCGGACGTTCGACATCGGCGGGCCGGACGTGCTGACGTACCTGGACATGATGAAGCGGTACGCCGCGGTCGCGGGCCTGCGGCCGCGGCGGGTGCTGACGGTGCCGTTCCTGACGCCGCGGCTGTCGTCGCACTGGGTCAACGTGGTCACGCCGGTGCCGAGGTCGATCGCCGCGCCGCTGATCGAGTCGCTGGTGCACGAGGTGGTGTGCCGGGAGGACGACATCCGGGCGCTGGTGCCGGGTGAGACCACCGCGTACGACCGGGCGGTGGAACTCGCGCTGAACCGGATCCGCGACGCGGACGTGGAAACCCGGTGGTCGAACGCGTCGGTGCCGGGCGCGCCCGCGGACCCGCTGCCGTCGGACCCGGACTGGTCGGGCGGCTCGTCGTTCGTCGACGTGCGGGAGCACGACACGACCGCGTCGGTCGAGCGGCTGTGGGCGGTGGTCGAGGGCATCGGCGGCGAGCACGGCTGGTACTCGTTCCCCCTGGCCTGGGCGGTGCGCGGGTGGTTGGACCGGCTGGTCGGCGGCGTCGGGCTGCGGCGCGGGCGGCGCGACCCGAAGCGGCTGCACGTCGGCGAGGCGGTGGACTGGTGGCGGGTCGAGGAGATCGACCGGCCGCGGCTGCTGCGGCTGCGCGCGGAGATGCGGGTTCCCGGACTGGCCTGGCTCGAACTCCGAGTGGCGGAGCGGGAGGGCGGCGGGTCCACTTACCGCCAGCGCGCGGTGTTCGTGCCGCGCGGACTGGCCGGGCACGCGTACTGGTGGCTGGTGTGGCCGTTCCACGGACTGGTGTTCGGCGGCATGGTGCGCAACATCGCCAGTGAAGCGGAGCTTACGAGCGAGGTTAGAAAGTCCTGATGGACTGCACAAAGTGGACGGGAGCAGACTGCCGCCATGAAGGCACTGGTCAAGGCGACCGCCGGGCCGGGACTCGAGTTGACCGACGTCCCCGACCCCGCGCCCGGTCCCGCCGACGTGGTGGTCCGCGTGCTGCGGACCGGCATCTGCGGCACCGACCTGCACATCGACGCGTGGGACGAGTGGGCGGCGGCGACCGTCCGGCCCCCGCGCGTGCTGGGGCACGAGTTCGTCGGTGAGGTCGTCGAGGTCGGCGCCGCGGTGACCGGGGTGGCGGTCGGCGACCTGGTCAGCGGCGAGGGTCACCTGGTGTGCGGCACGTGCCGCAACTGCAAGGCGGGCCGCCGGCACCTGTGCGCCCGGACCAAGGGGCTCGGCGTGCACAGCGACGGCGCGTTCGCCCAGTACGTGGCGCTGCCGGCGCAGAACGCGTGGGTGCACCGCTCGCCGGTCGACCTGGACGTGGCGGCGATCTTCGACCCGTTCGGCAACGCCGTGCACACCGCGCTGTCGTTCCCGGTGATCGGCGAGGACGTGCTGATCACCGGCGCCGGCCCGATCGGGATCATGGCGGCGGCGGTGGCCAAGCACGCGGGCGCGCGCAACGTGGTGATCACCGACGTGAGCCCGCACCGGCTGGAGCTGGCACGTGAGGTCGGTGTCGACCTGGCGCTGGACGTGTCGACGGCGACGATCGCCGACGCGCAGGTCGAGCTGGGCATGACCGAGGGCTTCGACGTGGGCATGGAGATGTCCGGGCAGCCGGTGGCGTTGCAGGACATGATCGGGAACATGGCGCACGGCGGGCGGATCGCGATGCTGGGGCTGCCCTCGGTGGAGTTCCCGGTGTCGTGGAGCGACGTCGTGTTCAAGATGCTCCAGATCAAGGGCGTCTACGGGCGGGAGATGTTCGAGACGTGGTACTCGATGTCCGTGCTGTTGCAGCGCGGGCTCGACCTGTCGCCGGTGATCACCCACCGGTTCTCCTACACCGAGCACGACAAGGCGTTCGCCACCGCGCGCGAGGGCAAGTGCGGCAAGGTCATCCTCGACTGGGACGGGAGCTGACGGATGTACGGCGCGATGCGCGAGGGTCTGCGCGCGGGACTGGACGAGATCCGGGCGGCGGGCCTGTACAAGGCGGAACGGGTGATCGCGACACCGCAGGACTCGGCGGTGCGGGTGGGTTCGGGCGCCGAGGTGCTGAACTTCTGCGCCAACAACTACCTGGGTCTCGCCGACCACCCGGTGCTGGTGGAGGCGGCGAAGGACGCGCTCGACCGGTGGGGTTTCGGGATGGCGTCGGTGCGGTTCATCTGCGGCACGCAGGAGCCGCACAAGGAGTTGGAGGCGCGGCTGTCGGCGTTCCTCGGCACCGAGGACACCATACTGTACGGGTCGTGCTTCGACGCGAACGGCGGCCTGTTCGAGACGTTGCTCGGCGCGGAGGACGCGATCATCTCCGACGAGCTGAACCACGCGTCGATCATCGACGGCGTGCGGCTGTCGAAGGCGACCCGCTACCGGTACCGCAACCGGGACCTGGGCGACCTGGAGAAGCAGCTGGTGGACGCGGCCGGCGCGCGGTACCGGCTGATCGCGACCGACGGCGTGTTCTCGATGGACGGCTACCTCGCGCCGCTGGACGAGATCTGCGCGCTGGCCGACGAGCACGACGCGCTGGTGATGGTGGACGACTCGCACGCCGTCGGGTTCACCGGCCCGACCGGCCGCGGCACGCCCGAGCTGTTCGGCGTGCAGGACCGCGTGGACATCGTGACGGGCACCCTGGGCAAGGCGCTGGGCGGCGCGAGCGGTGGCTACACGTCGGGTCGGGCCGAGATCGTGGAAATGCTGCGGCAGCGGTCGCGGCCGTACCTGTTCTCCAACTCGCTCGCGCCGTCGATCACGTCCGCGGCCATCGCGGCGCTGGACCTGCTGTCGTCGTCGGGCGAGCTGCTGGAGCGGCTGCGGGCCAACACCGCGCTGTTCCGCGAGCGGATGACCGCCGAGGGCTTCGACCTGCTGCCCGGCGAGCACCCGATCATCCCGGTGATGATCGGCGACGCGGCGAAGGCGTCGCGGTTGGCCGACCTGCTGCTGGAGCAGGGCGTCTACGTGATCGGGTTCTCCTACCCCGTGGTGCCGCACGGCAAGGCGCGGATCCGGACCCAGATGTCGGCCGCGCACTCCACCGACGACGTGCACCGGGCGGTGGACGCGTTCGTGGCCGCCCGGGCCGGGATGTGATCGACCCCCGTCGGCTGCGGGTGCTGCGGGCGCTGGCCGACCACGGCACCGTGACGGCGGCGGCGTCCGCGCTGCACCTGACGCCGTCGGCGGTGTCGCAGCAGCTCGCGGCCCTGGAGTCGGAGGCGGGGCACGAGCTGCTTCGCCGTCGTGGTCGACGGGTGTCGTTGACCGCGGCAGGCGAGCTGCTGGTGGCGCACGCGGTCGCGGTGGCGGCCGAGTTGGAGCGCGCGTCGGCGACCTTGGCGGCGTTCTCGGCGGGCACCGTCGGCCGGGTGAACGTGGGCAGCTTCGCGTCCGCGATCACCCAGGTGGTGGCGCCGGCCATCGCGTCGCTGCGGCTGACCGCGCCGGGCGTGGAGGTGCGGGTCCGGGACGTGGAGGGGCACGCGAGCGTGCCGCTGCTGCTGGACGGCGGCATCGACCTGGCGATCACCGAGGAGTACCGCCTCCGCACCTCCGACGAGCGCCTGACCCGCTTCCCGCTCTACACCGAGCCGTTCGACGTGGTCCTGCCGCCGCGGCACCCGCTGGCGGGCGCGGAGTCGGTGGACCTGGCGGCGCTCGCGGACGAGCCGTGGATCGCGACGCTGCCCGGCAACCCGGTCCGCGACGTGGTGGAGCTGGCCTGCGAGAACGCCGGTTTCGCGCCGCGCATCGAGCACACGTCGGACGACTTCAGCGCGGTCGGCGCGCTGGTGCGGGCGGGTGCGGGTGTGGCGCTGGCGCCCCGCAACGCGCTGCGCGGCGTCCCCGTCTCCGGAGACGCCCCGCTACGGCGGGTTTTCGCGGCCGTGCGCCGGGGTAGTGAAGGCCATCCGCTGATCTGCCTGGTCAGGGACGCCCTCACAGTTGTCCACAGGGTTGTCCACAGCGGTGGACAACTCGAACAAGTGTTCGAAGTGGACTGAGCGCGCCCGGAAACGCCGAAGTGCCCCGACCACGGAGCGGTCGGGGCACTCGGCGGAACCGGGTCCTAGTGCGGTGCCTTCGCGGCGACCTTGGCGCCGGCCGGGTCGGCGGCGGCGAGGGCGCCGCGTGCGGCCAGCTGGCACACGTCCAGGCTGGTTTCGGCCAGCTTCGCGCCCACGCCGGCCAGCGCGGCGTGGTTCATCGACAGGCTGGTGACGCCGAGGCCGGTCAGCACGGAGGCCAGCAGCGGGTCGGCCGCGGCCTCGCCGCAGACGCCGACGGGCTTGCCCAGTTCGGTGCCCGCCTCGCCGACGAGCTTGATCAGCCGCAGCAGCGCGGGCTGCCACGGGTCGTTCAGCGCGGCGACGGCGCCCACCTGGCGGTCGGCCGCGAAGACGTACTGGGCCAGGTCGTTCGTGCCCAGGGACACGAAGTCGACCACGGCCAGGATCTCGCGGGCGGACAGCGCGGCGGCCGGGATCTCGACCATCACGCCGGCCCGGTCCAGGCCCGCGGCACGCGCCCGGTCCACGAACCACGCGGCCTCGGCGGCGGTGGCGACCATCGGCGCCATCACCGACACCTCGGCACCGGAGTCCTCCGCGGCCAGGGCGATGGCCTCCAGCTGGCGCTCCAGCACCTCGGGCCGGTCGAACGCCACGCGCAGGCCGCGCACGCCCAGCGCCGGGTTGGGCTCGGGGTCCGGGTCGAGGAACGGCAGCGGCTTGTCGGCGCCGGCGTCCAGGGTGCGCACCACGACGGGCTTGCCCGCGAACGGCGCGAGCACGGCCGCGTAGGCCTTGCGCTGCTCCTCGACGGACGGCTCCTCGGAGGCGGACAGGAAGCAGAACTCGGTGCGGAACAGGCCGACGCCCTCGGCTCCGGCCGCGGCGGCGGCAGCGGCGTCGGCGGGCGAGCCCACGTTGCCGAGCACCTTCACCCGGTGGCCGTCGCGCAGCACGCCGACGCCGTTCCACTCGACCTTGCCGGCGGCGCTCGCGGCGCGGACCGTGCCGTCGGACGGCGCGACCTCGCCGGTGTCGCCGTCGACGGCCAGGGAGGTCGCCTCCAGGGCGAGGATCCCGCGACAGGCGACCACGGCCGGGATGCCGAGCGACCGGGCCAGGATCGCGGTGTGCGAGGTGGGCCCGCCCTCCTCGGTGACCAGCGCGAGCACCTTGGCCGGGTCGAGGCCCGCGGTGTCGGCAGGCGCGAGGTCGCGGGCGACCAGGACGCTGGGCGACTCCAGGTCGGGCACGCCGGGCGCGGCGACGCCGAGCAGTTCGGCCACCACGCGGTCGCGCACGTCGCGGACGTCGCGGGCGCGCTCGGCCATGTAGCCGCCGGCGGCCTCGAGCGCGGTGATGAACCCGGCCGCGGCCTGGTGCACGGCGCGCGCGGCGGGCAGCTTCTCGCCGGTCACGAGCCCGGCGGCCTGCGAGAGCAGGGCGGGGTCGGACGCCATCGCGGCGGTGGTCTCCAGCACGGCCTTCGCGTCGCCGGACACCGTGGCGGCACGGGCGAACAGGCGTTCGGCGACCGCGGCGGCCGCCGGTTCGATCCGGGCGGCCTCGTGATCGAGGTCGGCGGGAACGGGGGTGGACGGCGGTTCGCCCAGTGGTTCCGCCACCCTGACCACGGGGCCGGAGGCCCGCCCCGAACTGACACCGACACCGCTCAGCCGCGCGCTCGACATGGTCTAGACCATACCTTCCCCGTGGAGGTGAGGAGAACAGCCAAACCCACTCGGCGCGAGCCCGCTAGCCGTGCGCCGCGCGGTCGACCGCGGCCCGGTCCGGGTAGGACGGCTGCGCGCCCCGTGCCGTCACCGACAGGGCGGCCACCCGCACCGCGAACCGCGCCGCCGCCACCGGGTCCGCGCCGCCCGCCAACCCGACCGCGAGCGCACCGGTGAACGCGTCGCCCGCGCCGGTCGTGTCGACCACCTCGACCGCGGGCGCGGCGACCCTTCGGCCGTCCACTTCGGCACCGCGCGCGCCGAGCGTCACGATCGTGGCGCGCGCGCCGGTCGGGCCCAGCAGGGCGGCCTCGTGCTCGTTGACCACCACCGGGTCCAGCAGCGCGACCACGTCGTCCGGCAGCGCCACGACGGGGGACAGGTTCAACACCGGCCGCACCCCGTTGCGCGCGGCGAGGCGCACCGCGTGCGCCACCACGTCGACCGGCACCTCCAGCGAGCACACCAGCACGTCGACGCCCGCCCAGTCCACACCGTCCACATCGGACGGTTCCAGCGCCGCGTTGGCGCCGGGCGCGACGACGATCGAGTTCTCCCCGTCCGGGGTCACCGCGATGTGGGCCAGGCCGGTCGGCCGGTCCACCGTGCGCAGCAGCCCGAGGTCGACGCCGGCGGCGGCCAGCGACCCGCGCAGCAGCCGCCCGAACGCGTCGTCGCCGACCGCGCCGAGCAACCGCACGTCCGCGCCCAGCCTGGCCGCCGCGACCGCCGTGTTCGCGCCCTTGCCGCCGGGCAGCACCGCCGTGTCGCCGCCCAGCACGGTCTCGCCGGGCCCCGGTCGACGCGGCACGGACACGACGAGGTCGGCGTTCGCGGACCCGAGCACGAGGATTCCCACGGACCCACCCTGCCGGCGACGTGACCACTTCGTCATGCGGCTTGAGTAGAGGTACGGATTCACCTGATCACTCGAACGGGCGACCCTGACACCATGACTGGACAGGACCCGCTCATACGGCTCTCGGAAGAACTGGGCGTGCTCGGACGGCGCCTCGCGATGGTCGGCGTCGAACTGCGCGACTACCGCCTCCGCACCGAGGCGGCCGAGGCGGCGGAACCGACCGGGGCGCCGAAGCCCGCGCCCGGCCGGCCGGTACCGCCCGTCCCGCCCGTCCCGCCGGTCCTGCCGGTCCCGCCGGTCCTGCCCACGATCCCGCCCCAGCCCGCGCAGGTCGACCGGAGCCTCCCGCCGGCACCGACCCTCGCCGCACCGCCGCCGCCTCCCACCTGGACGCCCCAGCCGCTCCCGGTGGCCCTCCCGCCCCGGGAAAGCCTGTGGGAGCGCCTCGGCCGCGACGGCGTCGGCAGCAAGGTGCTGGCCTGGGTCGGCGGCGCCGTCACGCTGCTCGGCGTCGTGCTGCTGCTCGTCCTCGCCGTCCAGCGCGGCTACCTCGGTCCGCTGCCCCGGGTCCTCGGCGGCGCGGGCCTCGGGCTCGTGCTGGTGCTCATCGGCCTCCGCCTGCACCGCGCCGAGACCGCGCGCACCGGCGCGTTCGCCCTCGCCGCCACCGGCATCGCGGTGCTGTACCTGGACGTCGTGGCCGCCACCACGATCTACGCCTACCTGCCCGCGTTCGGCGGCCTCGCGGCCGGTCTGGTGATCGCGGGCGGCGGCCTGTGGCTCGGCGCGCGCTGGGACTCGTCGGTGCTCGCGATCGGCGTCGTCGCCGCGTGCGCGGTGTGCGCACCGGTGCTGACCAAGGGGTTCACCGCCGAGCTGGTCGGCTTCCTGCTGGTGCTGAAGGCCGCCGCGAGCCCGGTGCACCTGCGCCGGGACTGGCCGTGGCTGGGTGTCGCGGCGGGCGTGCCGCCGCTGCTCGCGATCGTGCTCGCCCTCGGCGACCGCGCGACCGACCCGATCGCCCTGGCCGCGATCGCGCTGGTCGCGGCCCTGGTCGGGGTGGTGTTCGCGGTGCTGACCATCCGGATCCGCCCCGAGGACGGCACGGCGCTCGCGCTGGCGGTCGCCTCGCCGATGCCCGCCCTGCTGACCACCGCGCTGCTGGCGCGGGAGCACGCCGCCGTCGTGGCCGGGTTCGTCGCCGTGCTGATGCTGGTGGTGTGGGCGGCGGGCAGGCGCACGCTGCCCCGCGCGTTCACCGCCGGTGTGGGCGGTGTCGGCGCGTTCGCGCTGCTCCAGACCACCGCGACGATCTTCGACGGCAGCACGCGCGCCGCCGTGGTGCTGGCCGAGGCGCTGGTGCTGGCCCTGCTCGCCGGGCAGCTCCGGTCGCGCGGTCCGCTGCTCGCGTCGGGCGTGTTCGGCGGGTTGGGCCTGCTGCTGACGTTCGGCCAGGCCCTGCCGCCCGCGCTGCTGCTCCTGGAACCGCTGCGGGTGCTGCGCCAGGCCGACCTGGTGACGGGTCTGCTGACCGCGGTCGTGCTCACGGCGTTCGCGATCGCGCTGCCGTGGGTGGCGAACCGGCTGGGCGTGCTCGGCGGCAACCCCGTGCCGTGGATCGCGGCGGGTGTGGTCGCGCTGTACGGCGCGGCGGGCGTGGTGCTGTGCTCCGCCCTGCTCGTGTCACCGACCGTCACCGGATTCGTCTTCGGTCACACGATCGTCACCGTGTCGTGGACGCTGATCGCCCTGGTGCTGCTGGTAAAGGGCGTCGACGTGCGCGTTCTGCGGGTTTCCGGGTTGGTGCTGGTCGGCGCGGCGGTGGCCAAACTGCTGCTGTTCGACCTCGCCGCGCTCGACGGGTTCGCCCGGGTGCTCGCCTTCATGGGTGCGGGGCTCATCCTCCTCACGGCGGGCACCCGTTACGCCAAGTTGGTGGCAACGCGGAGAATTTCGGCGAATTCGTAGCTCTCTGGATCCAAAACGCCTCCCTTTGCGTCAACCTGGTGGTAGTCCTACCAAGTCGGGGTACGACCACCGGTGCACCGCACCGGGAGGAGTCCGGCGTCGGTCGTTTCGCCCCCCGAGCGACCGGCGCCGGACGCACACCCCGCTAGACGGGCGCCGGCACCTTCTCGTCCTCCACCGGCGACTCCTCGTGGATCGCCATCCGCTGCTGGATCCGCTTGAGCGGACCGGGCGCCCACCAGGCCGCGTCGCCCAGCAGCTTCATCACGGCGGGCACCAGCAGCATCCGCACCACGGTCGCGTCCAGCGCGAGCGCTAGGATCATGCCGACGCCGACGAACCGCATCATCGTGATCTGCGAGAAGGCGAACGCGCCGGTCACCACGATCAGCAGCAGCGCCGCCGCGGTGATCACCCGGCCGGTCTTGGCCAACCCGGTCGTCACCGCCTCGACGCTGGAGGCGCCCCGACCGCGCGCCTCGACCATGCGGGACAACAGGAACACCTCGTAGTCGGTGGACAGCCCGAACACCATGGCCGCCATCAGCACGACGATCCCGGACTCCAGCGGCGAGGGCGTGACGCCGAGCCACGACGCCAGGTGCCCCTCCTGGAACACCCACACCAGCACGCCGAACGTGGCGGACAGGCTCAGCGCGCTCATCACGACCGCCTTGATCGGCAGCACCAGCGACCCGAACGCGAGGAACATCAGCACGAACGTGGCGCCGACGAGCAGCAGCACCATCCACGGCAGCCGCGAGGAGATCGCGTCCAGGCTGTCGGACACCATCGCCGTGCTGCCGCCCACGAGCACCTCGGAGCCCGGCCCCTTGAGCGCCCGGACGTCCTTGAGCGCCTGCTTCGACTTGTCGCTCAACGGTTCCTGGTCGAGGCTCGCGGCGAGCAACCAGGTGCCGTTCTTCGGCTCGGCGCCGATCCTGGCCTCGCCGACTCCGTCCACCGCGCCGACCTCGGTCGCGAACGCCTGCACGGCGGCGGCCGACGGGTCGCCGGTGACGACGATCTTGAAGCCGTTGTTGGCCAAACCCTTGAAGTCCGAGTTGATGGTCTCGGCCGCGACCCGCACCGAGTTGCCCGCGGGCAGCACCTTCTCGGTGACCTCGCCGAACTTCACGTTCAGGAACGGCGCGCCCATGGCCAGCAGCACCACCACGATCGGCAGCGCGAACAGCAGCGGGCGCTTCATCACGGCGGCGGCGACCGAGCGCCAGCCGCGCTCGGACGGGTTCTTCTTGCGCCACGGCACGGCCAGCTTGTCCACCCGGTGGCCGAGGACGGCGAGCAGCGCGGGCAGCAGCGTGAGCGAGACGACGGCGGCGATCGCGACCGCGGACATGCCGCCGTAGCTCAGCGACTTGAGGAAGCCGTGCGGGAACAGCAGGAGGCCGGCGAGCGCGATCACCAGCAGCGTCGCGGAGAACACGACGGTGCGGCCGGCGGAGGCGACCGTGCGGCGGACCGCGTCCTCGGTGCTGCGGCCGGCGGCCAGTTCCTCGCGGAAGCGGCCGACCATGAACAGGCCGTAGTCGATCGCCATGCCCAGACCCAGCAGGCTGGCCACGTTGACCGCGAACGAGTTCACGTCCAGGCCGAGCGAGATCAGGTGCAGCACGCCGAGCGAGCCCATGATCGCGAGACCGCCGACGAGCACCGGCAGCGCCGCGGCGACCAGCCCGCCGAAGATGATCACGAGCAGGATCAGCACGATCGGCAGCGACACCGCCTCGGCCTTGGTGAGGTCGGAGGAGGAGAGCGCGTTGATCTCCGTCTGGGTCGGCACCAGGCCGCCGACCACCGAGTCGACGCCGTCCAGCGCGAGCTTCGGCTCGATCTCCTCGTACTGCTTGATCTGCGCGTTGGAGTTGTCGCCGCGCAGGGTGATGACGGCGAGGGACTTGCCCGCGGCCGGCTGGGGGATCAGCTGCGACTGGAGCACGGCATCACTCGGCAGGTCCTTGAGCCGCTGCCCGATTTCGGCGGACCTGGCGGGATCGACCGTGTTGTACACCACCAGGACGTCACCGCCCTGGCGGCCGAAGGCGTCCTGCGCGACCTGGTTGGCGCGCGCCGCCTCGCTGCCGGGCGCGTCGTAACCGCCCTGGCTGAGGCGGTCGAACACGCCCAGGCCCCAGACACCCCCGGTCACGGCCAGCACCACCGTCGCGATCAACACCACCCATCGGCGGCGGTATGCCAGTGATCCCCACGTCGCGAACACCGCGACCTCCCTCGATCAGGTGAGCTACCGTTGCGTAAATGGCGTGAACTCGGTAAACACCGTTCACTGAGGCCGAAGCTACGCGCGGTGAACACCGTTTACAACCCGATGGGGTGACATATGACCGAGGCCACGCGACGAGAACGACTCCGGGCGGAAACCGAACGCGACATCCGGCGTACCGCGCGTGCCCTGTTGGTGGAGCGCGGGGCGGACGCGGTGACGCTCCGTGCGATCGCCCGGGCGGTCGGCATCACGGCGCCCGCGCTGTACCGGTACTACGACTCGCGCGAGGACCTGCTGGCCAGGCTGTGCGACGACATCTGCGGCGACCTCGACCGCGCGCTGTCGGCCGAGCTGGACGCGCAGGCCTCCGACGACGTGCCGGCCCAGGTCTTCGCCGTCGGCAGGCGGTTCCGGAAGTGGGCGCTCGCGCACCCCAGCGAGTTCGCGCTGGTGTTCGCCTCGACCGACGGCAGGGTGAAGGAGGAGGGCGACCAGTTCGGCAAGATCTTCCTGCAACTGGCCGCCGGCCTGGTCGCCGCGCACCCGTTCCCGAAACCGGTGCCCGAGGACGTGCCGGAGAGCCTCGAGGCCGACCTGCGCGCGTTCCAGCACGTCATGATCGAGACGGTCCGCGAGCGCGGCGTGGAGATCGACGAGGACGTGCTGCACCTGGGCGCGATCTACCACATCCTCCAGAGCTGGGTCCGCCTGTACGGCCACGTCGCCCTGGAGGTCTTCGGCCGCTTCCCGTTCGTGGTCTCGAACCCGGAGGCCATGTTCGACCGGATGCTGGGTCAGATGCTCGGCGAGCTGAGCCTGACCCACCGCCCCGACCGGCCGTAGCACCGGTCGGCGACGCCGGGGGCACCTCCGGCGCCCCCGGCCTCCACCCGGACCCCGACTAGCGCGGGGTGGTCCCGGTGGCGAGTTCGTGCTTGAGCAGGTCGCTCAACGTGAACGTGCCGGTGGGCTGGTCGTTCTGCCCGAGCAGGTACAGCCGCTTCACCGCGACGAGGATGCCCTCGGCCACCACGTCCCGGAACGACGGGTTGGCCAGCCGCTGCCGGTCGCCCGCGTTCGTCAGGTACCCGACCTCGACCCGGACCGCCGTGCACCGCGTCATCCGCAGCATGTCCCACGACTTCGGGTGCGTGCCGCAGTCGGTCAACCCGGTCCGCGCCACGATCTCGCGCTGGATGAACCCGGCCAGCGCCTCGCCGACCGTGGACGACGTCCCGTTGCCGGTGCCGAAGTGGAAGCTCGCCACGCCCGACGCCAGCGCCGAGCGGTTGGCGTCGGAGTGCAGCGACAGGATCAGGTCCGCGCCCGCCTCGTTCGCGAACCGGGCCCGCTCGCCCTCGTCCGGGCAGTGGTTCGGCCCGCGGGTGAGCAGCGCCTCCATGCCCGTCGCGGCCATCTTGCCCTCGAGCTTGCGCGCGAGGTCCAGCATCACGTCGGCCTCGGACACGCCGTCGACCACCACGCCGCGGTCGGCGCCGCCGTGACCGGGGTCGATGATGATCCGCTTGCCGCTCAGCCGCGGCCCGGCCCGGCGCACGCGCTCCTGCTCGCGCAGGAACACCGGCCGCCCGCCGCGCACCTTGGGCTGCAACTGCCGCAGCGCGCGCACCGTGTTCGGCCCGCACATGCCGTCGACCATGAGCCCGTAATCGCGCTGGAAACTGCGCAACGCCTGCTCGGTCTGGTGACCGAACTCGCCGTTCGCGCGCCCGGCGTCGTACCCGAGTTCCAGCAACCGCTCCTGCAAGGCCGACACGTCGTCACCGGTGACCGGCTGGGACATGAGGAACGCCAGCGGCCGGTCGCCCAGGTTGAACGTCGCGTCGCGCAGGGCGCGGTACGTGGCCGGTCCGACCAGACCGTCGGTGATGAGACCTCGCTGCTGCTGGAACGTGCGCACTGCGTGCTCGACCGGGAGGTCGAACACCTGCGACGGCTGCGGGTCGGACAGCAGTCCGAGCCTGGTCAGCGTTGCCCTGACCTCGGCGACGTCCGGCCCGAAATCACCGCGGCGGAGTAGCAGCATGCACCCCTCGCTCACTTGTGCGCCGACACCCGTCGACGCGGTAGACGCTGGACTGACCGACCTATTGTGCCTTGCTCATCCGACTGCCCCACGCAGGGCTACAGCCCGTGGTTACCCGCCACAAAAGCGTGAACCCGTCCGCCTTATACAAAGACGGACGGGTCACTCTAAGGGTTGCACCCGGGTTTGCGCCTCAGAGCACGTCGGCCAGGTCGTTGAGCAGCGCGGCCTTCGGCTTGGCGCCCACGATCTGCTTCACCGGGCGGCCGCCCTGGAACAGGATCATGGTCGGGATCGACATGATCTGGTAGTCGCGCGCCACGTTCGGGTTGGCGTCGATGTCGAGCTTCGCGACGGTGATCTTGTCGGCGTGCTCGGCGGCGATCTCCTCCAGCACCGGCGCGACCATCTTGCACGGGCCGCACCACGTCGCCCAGAAGTCGACCAGAACCGCCTTCTCGCTGGTCAGCACGTCGTCGGCGAAGGACTTGTCGGTCACGACCACGGTCGAGCCTGCCATGTTGATCTCCTCTTGGTACGAAAACTCAGCTGGTGGTGACGGGCTCGCCGTAGCCGCCGCCGACGTGCTCGGCGGCGACGTCGGCCTCCGGGACGCCGTGCTCGGACAGCCAGCGCTCCGCGTCGATCGCGGCCGAACACCCGGACCCGGCCGCGGTGATGGCCTGCCGGTAGGTGTGGTCGACCAGGTCGCCCGCCGCGAACACGCCGTCCAGGTTCGTGTAGGTCGACCGGCCGACGACCTGGACGTAACCCTCGTCGTCCACGTCGACCTGCCCCCGCACGAGCGCGCTGCGCGGGTCGTGCCCGATCGCCAGGAAGAAGCCGGTGAACGGCTGCTCGCCGACCTCGCCCGTCCGGGTGTCGCGCACCTTGACGCCGGACACCGCGCCGTCGGTGCCGACGACCTCGACCGCCTCGGCGTTGAGCAGCCACTTGATCTTCTCGTTGGCGCGGGCGCGCTCGAGCATGATCTTCGACGCGCGGAACTCCTCGCGCCGGTGGATGATCGTCACCGACCGGGCGAACTTGGTCAGGAACGTCGCCTCCTCCATGGCCGAGTCACCGCCGCCGATCACGGCGATGTCCTGGTCGCGGAAGAAGAAGCCGTCGCAGGTGGCGCACGCCGACACGCCGCGGCCGAGCAGCTCCTGCTCACCGGGGATGTCGAGGTAGCGCGCCGCCGCGCCCATGGCCAGCACGACCGCGCGGGCCGCGTAGCGCTGCCCGTTGGCCGTCACGTACTTGACCTCACCGGTCAGGTCGACGCTCTCCACGTCCTCCGCGCGCAGCTCGGCGCCGAAGCGCTTGGCCTGCTCGCGCATCTGCTCCATGAGGTCGGGACCCATGATGCCCTCGCGGAAGCCGGGGTAGTTCTCGACTTCGGTCGTGGTCATCAGGGCACCGCCGTACTGCGAGCCCTCGAACACGAGCGGTTCGAGTTGCGCGCGGGCGGCGTAGACCGCGGCCGTGTACCCGGCGGGCCCCGATCCGACGACGATCAGGTTCCGAACGTCCGACACCCTCGACCTCCGTAAGTCGTGACAGGCTTTGTCGGCCTGCACTGTGCTCAACGGATCGTAGGGCGCGACCATTCCGCGCCGGCGGGGTGAGGTGGGCTACGTGCTAGCCGATCACGCTGGTGGCGAGCACGCCGTTCGGGTTGTCCGGACCGCACGTGTCGGGATCGAGCACCACGAGCTTGAACTTCCCGGCCTGGCCGGTCGGCAGCACGGCCATCACCGCAGCCTTGCCGGACAGCGTGATGGGACTGACCCCGAGCGGCTTGGCGCTGGTGATGTTCGCGCCGGCCAGGCACCCGGCCAGCGTCTCCTGGTTCTCCAGCGGCCCGTAGTTCTGCGCCTTCAGCACGTCGCCGAGCACCGCGCCGAGGTCACCGGGAGCGACTTCGGGAATCTTCACCGCGCTGCCACCCGACGGCTGGGGCGACGAGTCGGCGGGCGCGGTGGAGGGCGTCGCGGCGGGCGGAGCGGCCACGTCACCGACCGGCGACCCACCCTTGGGGAGCGCGACCACGACCACGCCGACGGCCACCGCGGCCGCGGCGAGCAATCCGGCGCCCCACCCGAGCCGCTTGCGCCGACGCGCCGCGGCGAGGTCCACGACGACCCCGGCCCCACCGCGCGCCTCGGCCGCCAGCGCGGCGTCGATACGGGCGGCGACGGCCGCGGGCATGGGCACGTCGGGCAGGTTCCTCAGGTCATCGAGCGTCGCGTCGAGTGCGGCGAGTATCTCCAGAGCCTCGGGATCGTTCTCCACGATAGGCCGTAGCTCTGCCTCGGTCCGCGCGTCCAACGCGCCCGCGTGCAGGTCTGCCAGCAGGTCGACGGACCACGGCGGCCCGGAGCGCCGCACATTGCCGGTCATCGTTCCTCCAACTGACGTCCCTGTTGCACCTGCACATCGCTCCCTGGGACGTTCGCTTCTGCACTCCGGTTCCGGAGGTGCCCGAGAACTTTGGCGAGTTTGGCCCTCCCGCGGGCACACCGCGACTTGACCGTGCCCTCCGCAATCCCCAACAACTGGGCCGTTTCCGCGACCGAGTACCCCTCCACGTCCACCAGCACGATGGGCGCCCGCTGCTCCTCGGGAAGCTCGTTGAGCGCGGCCAACACCACCAACCGGGTCTCCCGCTCCGCCATCGCGTCCCGCGGCGCGGCGGGCTCCCCGGGCCCGGCCTCGGGCAACGGCACGGTGGGTCGGGTCTGCCGCCGCCTCATCCGATCGAGGCAGGCGTTCACCACTATTCGGTGAAGCCAGGTGGTGACCTGACTCTCCGCCCGGAAACTGGCCGCCGCCCGGAACGCCGAGATGAAGGCCTCCTGGAGCGCGTCGGCAGCCTCCTCGGGGTCCCGGAGCGTCCGGAGGGCAACCGCCCACATCCGATCCCGGTGCCGTCTGACCAGCTCGGAAAAGGCGTGCGGGTCACCCGCGGCGTGCGCCGCGATGAGGTCTGCGTCCGAGCTGGCTGCGGCGGTCACGCAAAGAGCCTATCGGCCCTGACCACCACCGGAACGTTCACCCTTTGGCCGTACCACCGGCGCAACCGTCGTGCCGACCGGGCCTTCACCCCGGAGGGCGCCGACCGTCCGGCGAGGACGCCCCCGGATCCCCGAACCCGAGCACCCGCTACTGAGCCCGGGTGTAGATCAACTCACCGACCTCGGTCTTGTTGTTCTTGCCGCCGCCGGCCAACTTGGTGATCCACACCAGCACGTGCTGCGAGGGCTCCATGTTGCTCAGCTGGATCTGGGTCTGCCCGGCGGCCAACGTGGCCGTGGCCAGCACCTTGGTCTCCTGGATCCCCACATCGCCCCCACCCGCGGACCGGATCTCCACCACGGTCCCCTCGGACGGCGACACCACCGTCACCGAGGCCAACTTCACCGGCTCCGCGAACCCGGCCATCAACCCGAGCCCCGGCTTCAACGCCGGGAACGGCTGGAAGTAGTTGTCCGTCTGCCACACCGTCGTCGGGTTGTTGTCCACGGCCCGATTGGCCCGGTTGGCGTTGTCCGGCTGCCCCGTCACGTCGTACACCTCGAGCGACGCGGGCTGCACGGGCCCGGCGGGCACCGGCGCCGCCGCCACCGACGAGGCCGAGGGGTCGGCGGACTGCCCGATCACCACCGTCGGCCCGCCACCGCCCTTGGTGTCGTCGCTGAAGAAGCTCACGATCTGCACCCCGAGCCACACCACCACGGCCAGCGTCGCCAACGCCAGCACCCCGACGCTGATCAACAACTTCCGCCGGTGCTCCTTGCCGCGCTCCGGCCGCGAGGTCGTCCACACCACGCCGTCGTCCGGCTCGTCCACCACCGGCTTCAGCAACGCGGTCTTCGCCTCGGAGGCGGTGATCTGGTCCAGCACCTGGAGGATCGCCGCGGACGTCCGGATCGCGCCGACCGACGTGTCGTCCAGGCTCCGCACCGCCACCGACGACAACTCGTGCGGCACGTACGGCCGCAACGACGACGGCGGCACGACCGCGCCGTCCGGCCCGGTGGGCGCGACCGGCACCCCGTCCGGACCGCCGGGCAACGGCCACCGCCCGGTCAGCAGCAGGTAGAGGACCGCGCCGAGCCCTTTGACGTCGTCCCGCGCGATGGCGTCCGGCCGCGGCCCCGGGAACGCGAGCCGCAACCGCCCGTCCGACGACACCCGGATCCGCTGCGGGTGGTCGGCGCCGAGCACCAGCCCGGCGTGGTGCGCGCCCTCGATCGCCGCGCCCAGCGGCGCCAGCAGCCGGGCCGCCGCGCCGGCCGGCAACGGCCCCTCGCCGAGCACGTCCATCAGGTCCGTGCCCTGGGTCCACTCGGCGACGACGATGCCGAGGATGCCCTCGTCCCACTTGATCCCGGACCCGGGCGTGAGCACGTCGATCACCCGCGCCACACCGGGGTGTGTGAACGACGACGAGTGCATGGCCCGCTCGGCGGTCCGCTTCGCGCGGGCCAGGGCGGCGTGGTCGCCGACGTTCCCGACCAGCACGGTCAACGCGACGTCCCGGTTGAGCTGCCCGTCCCGCGCGCGCCACAACTCGGCGTCGCAGCGGGAGTCCACGCCCGACCGGGCGAGCAGCCGGTACCGGCCGTCGCCGATCACCCCGCCGGGCGTCAGCGAGGTGTGCTGGAGGGGGCCGCTGCTCACAGGTCCGAGATTACGGCAGGGAACGAAATACCGTGGTTCATCGGCGACGCACCAACCGGATGATCTTGTCCAACGCGGGTTTCACCTCGGGCACTCGGAACACCGCCAGGAGCCCGAAGGACAGTGGCAGGCCCACAACCGTCAACACGACCATCTCGATCCAGCCCTTCACCACCGGCGAGTCGACGCCCAGCCCGTGCACCACGAGCCAGGCCGCACCCGCCGCCGCGGCGAAGCCGATCGCCGACGCCACCACCGTCAGGCAGATCGTCCACGCGGTGTACCCGGTCCGCAGGCGCCCCAACCGGATCCGCAGCCACACCTGCCCGATCACCGCGCCGACCACGAAGCTGAGCGACCACGCGATCGACACCGCGACGCCGAGCTTGTCCGCCGGCACGATCGCCTCGAACAGGTAGAGCATCCCGATGCGGGCGCCGACCATGAGCGCCTGGATGAGCGTGGGCGTCCGCGCGTCCTTCATCGCGTAGAACACCCGCAGCTGCAACAACGTGATCGCGTACGGCACGAGCCCGAACACCGACAGCGCGAGCGCCGTGCCGATCCGCTCGCCGCCCTCCAACCCGGACGCGCCGTGCGAGAACACGGCCAGCCCGATCGCCACGCCCGCGACCGTCATCAACGCGCTGAACGGCATCAGCAGGATCGCCGACATCCGGTTGCCCAGCGAGAGGTCGCGGACCAGCGCGTCGGTGTCGTTCTCCGCCGCCGCACTGGACATCCGCGGCATCAACGCGGTGAGCAGCGACACGCCCAGCACGCCGTAGGGCACCTGGGCGATCAGCCACTGGTAGTTGAAGACCGTGATCGCGCCCGGGTCGTTGGTCGCCACCCGGGTCAGCACCACGATCGACGCGAACCCGAGGCCGACGTAGAGCAGCAGCCAGAAGGCCAGTCCGCCGAACTCCTTGAGCCGCGAGTCCCAGCCGAACCGCACCCGGAACCGGATGCCGGTGCGCCTCATCGCGGGCAGCATCACGGCCGCCTGCACCACCACGCCCAGCATCGTGCCGAGGCCGAGCACCAGCAGCTTCGGCTCGCCCATCCGCACCGGGTCGAGCGAGATCTCGCCGGGCATGAGCCAGTACACGCCCAGGATCAACACCACCACGATGTTGTTCAGCACGGGCGCCCACGCGGGCGGACCGAACACGTGGCGGGCGTTCAGCACCGCGCCGAGCAACGCCGACAGGCCGTAGAACACCACGCCCGGCAGCACCAGGTAGGCGAACGTGGTCACCAGCTCGGGGTTCGCCTTGGCGGAGGAGTTGCTGATGAACACGCCGGTCAACAGGTTCGCCGCGGCGACGGCGACGACCGTGCCGACGAGCAGCAGCGACACGCCCATGGTGATCATCCACTGCGCGTACGACTCGCCGCCGTCGCCGTCCTCCTTCTCCGCGCGGACCAGCAGCGGGATCGCCACACTGGTCAGCACGCCGCCGAGGAGCAGCTCGTTGATCATCGTCGGCAACGTCGTGGCGACCTGGTAGGAGTCGTTCAGGACGCCCGTGCCGATCAACGTCACCAGCAGCAGCTTCGAGCCCAGACCCGTCGCCCGGCTCACCACCGTGGCGATGGCCATCGAGCCGCTCGCCTTCGCCAGCGACGGCACCTGCCTCTTCTCGCGGACCACTGCCTCGCTCATGCCTCGCTCAACTCGCGCTCGACTTCTCCGGCGTGACACCGCTGGCGTCGTTGGGCACCTGCGCGCGGACGGCCCTGGACGCGCGGACCCGGCGGTAGATCCGCCGTGCCGACAGCAGCACGAGGGTCGCGCCCGCGAGGCAGGTGATGACAAGGGTGATCGTCCCGTACGCGGACGACGAGACCTCCAGCCGGGCGCGGTCGCCGAGTTCGACGCCGGACGGGGTGGTCAGCCGCATGTGCACGCTGAACCGCCCGGACCGCAGCACCTCCACCGGCACCGTCACCAGTCGGTCGCCGCGTGCGGGCAGCACCTGGTCGGGCAACTGCTTGGCGAGGATGCCCGGCGTGTCCTCCACGACGATCCGCACGGTGACCCGCACGTCCAGCCGGTTCTTGATGGTGACCGGGATCGGGCTGTCGCCGGAGCCCAGCAGGATCGGGCTGTTCGGCTCGTTGACCGTGACCTGGCTCTGCAACCCGTCGATCTGGCTCGTGCCCAGCGCCAACGCCGACACCGCGCCCGACTCGTCGCCGCGCCACGCCCCCGACACCACCCGGAGCAGGTCCAGCCGCAGCGGGTCGACCAGGTCGGCCGGCTGCGCGGACGCCGCGTCCTGCTGGCTCATCGCGCCGGCCATCTGCTCGAGCTGGTGGAACGAGTCGGCGACCTGCCCGGTGATGGTCGACGGGATCTCGCGGCTGCCGCCGTCGGCCGGGTAGCTGATCGTCGCGGCCTGGTCGGGTACCGCCGCGGCGAACAGCGACTCCAGGCCGGTCGCGGTCGCGTACCCGCCGCCGACCAGGAACTTCGCCGTGTCCAGGAAGGTGACGATCTCCCCGGCCGGCGCGTTCCAGCGGCGTGGCGGCGCGATCACGACGTTCTGCCCGGTGCTCTGGAACCCGGCGCGGTAAGTGAGCGCGGCGAGCGCGTTCTGCACCGACACCGGCTGGCTCTGCTGCGCCGTGGCCAACCCGGCGACCGGCCGCGCGACGGGGGTGTCGCGCAGCGCGTCCGACACCATGCCGTCCACCCGGACCGCGGTGGTGGGCGTGCCGGCGTCCCCGCCGCCCTGGTCGCCGAGCCGGACCGGGGCGGTGCCCGGCGTGCCGGCGACCGTGGACTGGTCCACGACCAGCGACGTCACGCCGCGGGTGGACAGGTCGGCGAGCGTCTGCTGGTCGACCAGGCCGTCCTCGGGCCACGTGGCGTTCGCCAGCGGCTGGACCTGGAGCACCTCGCGGATCACGTCGGCGCCCTCGAGCGCGAGCCCGGTCAGGCCGCCGAGCTTGGCCCGGGACAGCGCGACCAGGTCCGCGTCGGCGTCCGGCAGCGCGATCACGCAGCGGCCGCCGGTGCGCAGGCGCAGCTGGTCGAGCCACAGCTTGGCCTCGGACCGGCCGCGGCCCTCGTGGCCCGCGACCTGGTAGCCCTTGCTCATCGCGTCGACGGTGCGGATCAGGTCGGGGTCGACGGCCAGGCAGACGCCGGCCGCGAGCGGGCTGTCCAGGGCCGACTCGTAGGCCTTGAGCAGCGTGTACAGGCGTCCGCCGAGGCTGAGCGAGCCGGCCAGCTCGTCGTCGGAGAGCACCGCGGGCGACTCGCTGATCAACCTCGGCCGGTCGGCCAGCGGCCAGATCAGGGTCACCTTGGCGGGTGCCGCGGGCACGCCGACGCTCTCGCCGCCGGGTACCGCGACGACCGGGAGCAGCGTGCTGAGCGCGGCCAGCCGGGCGCGGCCGCCGAAGTCGGGCTGGCCGTTGATGTTGGCCAGGATCGGGTAGACGCCGGGTTTGGTGATGTCCAACGACGTGGGCGCGTCGCCCTTGAGCGGGACGGTGAGGGAGAACTGCTTCGTCTCGTTCGGCTGGAGTTCCTTGGCGATCGAGGTGAACTCCGGCTGCACGACCTCGGCGTCGGTGGGTTCGCGCAGCGCCTTGCGGACGGCGTCCTCGCTGTCGAGGGGCTGACCGCGTTCCAGGCGCAGTTCGATGTCGAAGACCTTGCGGTCGCTGACGTTGACGACCTTGCCGGAGACGGTGACCGAGTCGGGTCCGGCGGCCGTGACGACGCGCGGCGACAGCTGCTCGACGTCCAGGCGGACCCAGGTCTCGGACTGCTGGGACTGGACGCGCGTCGACCAGACCTGCGTCGCGGGGGCGGGCTTGACCGGCACGCGGCCGCCGTCGTTGGGCGCCGCGGAGGCGACCGGCGCCGCGGCGAGGAGGAACCCAGCCGCCGCAACCGCGGACAGCAGCCGTTTCACGCCGACTCCGCTCCCAGGTCAAGGCCGCCGAGCAGATCGGCGGCACGTCGCACCAGTCTGCGCTCGTCGGCGTAGGCCAGGCGTTCGTCCAGTTCCCCAAGGGGCACCCAAGCCACCTCGGTGACCTCCACGTCTTCGTCGGAAAGCTCACCACCCAACGCCTCGAGGAGGAAGTGGTGGACGGTCTTGTGCACGCGCCGATCCTCGGCGACGAACCAGTAGTCGATCGAGCCGAGTGGGCGCAACACCCTGCTATGAATACCGGTTTCCTCGGCCACTTCGCGAACCGCGGTCTGCTCGGCGGTCTCACCAGCCTCGATGTGCCCTTTGGGCAACGACCACAACAACCGCCCGCGCCGGTCGAGCCGCCCGATCACCGCCGCACAAGATCGTGAGACGTCGACCACAAGCCCCCCGGCGGACGTCTCGTCCACAGTCCGCAACCGCCGCCCCCGCCGCCGGCCACGCCGCCGCGACCTGGGAGCACCGGACCGCCCGGCCGACTGGGACATGCCCTGATGGTAGTCACGCACCGGGCCGCCCCGACGCGACAACCCGCTCCCCCTACCCGCACCCGCACGCTGCCGGCTACCCCGAACAGCGGCACCCCGGCACCGCCGAAGGCAGTGGGAATCGTTCAACAAATACCCAAGTAGGATCGTTGAACAATCCAACCTAAGAACAATTCCCACCCCCACAATGCCACCCACCCCGAACCAGACCCACGCCCCGAACACACCCCGCCACACCCGCCAAATTGAAGGCCCGCCCCGACCCCGGACCGCGCCGGGCGGGCGCGGGAACAACGGGTTCGGGAACAAACGGACAAACGAATGCCCGCGACCGGCCGCAGCGACAGGCGACAGGTGTTGGGAGGCAGGAGGCAGGAGGCAGGAGGCGGGGGGAGCAGGTGCCCGGAGGCGCAAGGCGAGCAACGGGAGGCGATCGGCGGCAGGCGTCAGTCGAACGGCGGGAGGGTCGCGACAGGTGTCGGGAGGCGGGTGACAGGTGCCGGGAGGCGAGCGGTGGGAGGCGAGCAACGGCAGGCGTCAGGCGATCGGCGGGAGGGTCGCGCGACTCCGGCAGGCAGCGGTTCACCTGGGAACAGCACCAATCGCTCAAGATCCCGACCGCTCGCCACCGACCGCCGCGCCTACCGCCCGCCCTCCCGACCGCCGCCCGGCCACCACGCCGCCCGGCCACCAACCGCCACCAACCGCCGCCCGGCCGCCGCACCGACCAGCCGCCTGACCGACCGGCCAACCGACCAACCGCCCGCCACGCCTACCGGCCAACGATCCGCCCATCCGCCCGAGGGTTACGCCGACCGACCGGCCAACCGCCCCTGGTCGCCGCCCGCCATCACACCTCCCCACCGACCGCCCGCCCGCCTGCCCGCCTGACCGGCCGCCCCACCAACGGCCCGACCGTCCACCACCTGACCGACCGCCCGTCTGACCGCCCCACCTACCGACCGCCGCCCGGACGCCGCGCCGACCGACTACCTGACCGATCGCCCGACCCCCACGCCTACCGGCCAACCATCCGCCCAACCGCCCGAGGTCACGCCGACCAACCGCGCGGCTGGCGCCCGCCACCACAGCTCCCCACCAACCGCCCGACCGCACGCCCGTCCGACCGCACGCCCGCACGCCCGCACGCCCGTCCGACCGGCCGCCCTCCGACCACCGCCCGACCACCACGCCGCCCAACCGCCCTGCCAACCGCTCGACCATCTCCGAGCGACGGGGTGCCCAGCACCGCGCGCCGAGGAATGTGGGATTGTTGAACGATTCTCTTCGGGTAGTTCGGGAGCCGGGCGGTTCCCAGTAGGGTGGCTCCTCGTGTCCGGGTCGAACGTGTCCGCCGCGCAAGACGGTGCGCAGGACGGTGCGCTTGTTGGATTGTTGAACGATTTTCCCGTCACCCAGGAACTGGCCAAGCGGTTCGCCGCAGCCGGGTTCCGGCTGTACCTGGTCGGCGGGAGCGTGCGGGACGCGTTGCTCGGGCGGGCGGTCGGCGACCTGGACTTCACGACCGACGCCCGGCCCGAGGCCATCCTGGGGCTGCTCAAGGGCTGGGCCGAGGCCATCTGGGACACCGGGATCGCGTTCGGCACGGTCGGCGCCGCCAAGTACGGGCACACCGTCGAGATCACCACGTTCCGCGCCGACACCTACGACGGCGTCACCCGCAACCCCGAGGTGACGTTCGGCGACACCATCGAGGGCGACCTGGTCCGCCGCGACTTCACCGTCAACGCGATGGCCTTCGACATCGCCGGCAACACCCTCGTGGACCCCACCGGCGGTCGGGCGGCGCTCGACGCCCGGGTCCTCGACACCCCGGCCACCCCCGAGCAGAGCTTCGACGACGACCCGCTGCGCATGCTCCGCGCCGCCCGCTTCGTCTCGCAGCTGGGCTTCCACCCGGCCGACCGGGTCCGTCGGGCCATGACCGACATGGCCGGCCGCATCGAGCGCATCACCGCCGAACGCGTCCAGGCCGAGCTGTCCAAGCTCCTCCTCGGCGCGAACCCGCGCGAGGGCGTCGAGCTGGTCGTGGCCACGGGCCTGGCCGACCACGTGCTCCCCGAGCTGCCCGCGATGAAGCTCGAGATCGACGAGCACCACCAGCACAAGGACGTCTACAGCCACTCGCTGACCGTCCTCGACCAGGCGATCGACCTGGAGACCGACGGCCCGGACCTCACCCTCCGGCTGGCCGCCCTGCTGCACGACATCGGCAAGCCGGGCACCCGCCGGTTCGAGGACGGCGGCGGCGTGAGCTTCCACCACCACGAGGTCGTCGGCGCGAAACTGGTGCGCAAGCGTTTGCGCGCGCTCAAGTACGCCAAGGACATCACCGAGGACGTCGCCCAGCTCGTCTACCTCCACCTGCGCTTCCACGGCTACGGCTCGGGCGAGTGGACCGACTCGGCGGTGCGCCGGTACGTCACCGACGCCGAGCACCTGCTGACCCGGCTGCACAAGCTGGTCCGCGCCGACTCGACCACCCGCAACAAGCGCAAGGCCAACGCGCTCCAGCGCACCTACGACGACCTCGAACGACGCATCGAGCGGCTGGCCGAGGAGGAGGACCTCAAGCGGGTCCGGCCCGACCTCGACGGCAACGAGATCATGCGGCTGCTGAACCTGGAGCCCGGCCCGAGCGTCGGTAGGGCGTGGAAGTTCCTCAAAGAACTCCGACTCGACCGCGGCCCGCTCGACCACGACGCAGCCGTGGCCGAACTGCTCGCCTGGGCGCAGCGAGAGGGAATACACCCCCCGATGTAACCGAATACGACACCCAGCCGGCCGAATTGTGACGACTCGTTGGCCAAGTGACAGCGAGTTGCGACACCATGACTGTGCGCGTCGAACGCACAGGGGGTGGTGCGCGTGAACGCTTGGGGATTGTCCACCGAGGGGGGAACCCGAGCAGGTGACCTGGCGGCGTTGTCCGACCAGCAGCGTGTGGTCCTGCGGTGCCTGGCCAGGGGGTTGGCCGACCACGAGATCGCGCGGGTGCTGGCGCTCAGCCAGTCCCAGGTCGGAGGGGTGGTCACCGACATCCTGCGGGTGCTGAGCCTGCGGGACCGGATGGCGGCCGTGGTCTTCGCCCACGAGACGGGGGTGATCCGGCTACCCGTGCCCCGTGACCTGACCGCGCCGCGCTAGCAGCAGGAACCCGCCGGCGCCGACCAGGTACACGGCCGTCGCGGCGAGCACGAGGCCGGGAGACCGGCCGTCCAGGGGGACCAGTGCCGCCGCGACGGACACGGCGGCGACCTGCGAGGCGTTGAACAGCGTGTCGTACAAGGCGAACACGCGGCCGCGCACCTCGTCGCCGACGTCGCCCTGCACCGAGGCGTCCACGCACAGCTTGATCGTCTGCCCGGCGTAGGTGAGCAGGAACGACGCCACGAGGATCGTCGGCAGCAGCATCGGCAGCCCGAGCCCGACCTGGGTGACCGCCGCGAGCACCAGCGCGCCGACCACGACGCCGCGCCGCCCGAACCGGTCCACGAGCCGGTCGGTGACCAGGCCGGCGACCAGGATGCCCAGCCCGCCCGCCACCGCGACCTCGCCCAACCCGGCCAGCCCGGCCTTGAACGGCCCGAAGTCGGTCAGCGTGTTGCGCATCAGCAGCAACGTGAGCAGCAGCGACGCCCCGAACCCGATCCGGTGGGCGAGCAGTGCCAGCAGCGCGGCCGTCACGCTCGGCGTGTGCCACGCGGCCCGCCCGCCGTCGAGCAGCCCGCGCGCCACGGCGGTGATCGTGCGACTGGGTTCGTCCACCTCGTCCGGCCCCAGCACGCCGCGCCCGAACCGGGACGCCAGGAAAGCCGCGAGCACCGACCCGACCACCGCGACCGACGTGGTCCACGACGAGCCGCCGTCGCCCGCGCCGAGCAGTCCGCGCAACCCGACCGCGCAAGCCGCGCCGACGACCGCCGTCAACGCGCCGAGCGTCGTCACGAACGCGTTGGCCTCGACCAGGTGGTCGCCCTCGACCACGTGCGGCAGCGCGGCCGACGACCCCGAGCCGACGAACCGGCTGACCCCGGTGACCATCAGCGCGGACGCGTACAGCGGCACGCCGTCCAGCCCCGCACCCACCGCCAACGCCGTGAGCAGCACGAACACCGCGCGCACCAGGTTGGCCACGACGAGCACCCGCCGCCGGTCCCACCGGTCGAGCAGCGCGCCCGCGAACGGGCCGACGACCGAGTAGGGGAGCAGCAGCACGGCGAACCCGGCGGCGATGGCCAGCGGGTCGGCGTGTCTCTCCGGGTTGAACAGGACCGCGCCCGCGAGGCCGGCCTGGAACAGGCCGTCACCCCACTGGGCCGCGAGGCGGGACAGCAGCAGTCGGCGGAAGTCCGGGATCGCGAGGAGTTTCCGGACGCCGAGGTGGTGCTGGGACGCGGTCGTCCCGGCGGTCGTCACGGGGTGAAGCCTATGCCTCCCGGTCGACCGGCCAGGAAACGCGGCGAGAACCGCGGAGGCCGGATCCACGAGGGGATCCGGCCTCCAGGGCATCGGGTGCCCGGTCGCCTCTCGGCGGTTCGCACTGCGCGGCTCCAGCCGGACGGTATTCCGCGGAGGCGGTTTTCTCTGGGTCCGGGGGACTCGAAGACACCCGACTCCTCCCTCAACGAACGGACCCCGTCGGATGTTCCACCCCGGGTGTGCGCACGGCGTCTGGGATCATGGACTCCGTGCGAGCTGATGCCGACGTCGAGCCGGGGACACTGCTGGTGGCGGCCACGAGCCTGACCGACTCGAACTTCCGGCGCACGGTGGTCTACATCATCGACCACCGGGACCAGGGGACGTTGGGCGTGGTGCTGAACCGGCCGAGCGAGGTCGCGGTGCACGACGTGCTGCCGAACTGGGGTCCGCACGTGTCGAACCCGCAGTCGGTGTACATCGGCGGCCCGGTGGAGCAGAAGACCGCGCTGTGCCTGGCGACCCTGAAAACCGGCCAGGACCACCGGTCGATCGACGGGGTGGTCGGCGTGCACGGCCCGGTGGCGCTGATCGACCTGGACTCGGACCCGGACGCGCTGGCGCCGAAGGTGCGCGGCATGCGGGTGTTCGCCGGCTACGCGGGCTGGGGCGACGGCCAGTTGGCGGGCGAGATCGACCGCGGCGGCTGGATCGTCGTGCCCGGCCTGCCGGACGACGTGCTGACCCCGCCGGACGTCGACCTGTGGGGTCGGGTGCTGCGCCGCCAGGGCATACCGACGGCGCTGCTCGCGACCTACCCCTCCGACGTGCGCCGCAACTAGCGGCGGTCCCCACCCGGTGAACGCCGGGTGGGGACCGGGCGTCACAGCACGATGTTGACCAGTCGGCCGGGCACCACGATGACCTTGCGCGGGGTCGCGCCGCCGGTCGCCGCGGCCACCTTGTCGTCGGCCAGCACGGCGGCCTTGACCTCGTCCTGGCCTGCGGACGCGGCGACGACCACGCGGGCCTTCACCTTCCCGTTCACCTGCACGGGGTACTCGACGGTGTCCTCCACCAGGTACTTCTCGTCCGCCGCCGGGAACGGGCCGTGCGCCAGGGACGTCGCGTGCCCCAGCCTGGACCACAGCTCCTCGGCCACGTGCGGGGCCAGCGGGGCCAGCATCAGCACCAGCGGCTCCAGCAGCGCACGGGGCGCGCCGGACGCGTAGTGCTTGGTCACGAAGTTGTTCAGCTCGATCAGCTTCGCGCCGGCCGTGTTGTACCGCAGGTTCGCGTAGTCGTCGTGCACGCCCGCGATCGTCCGGTGCAGCAGGCGCAGCGCGTCCTCGGACGGCTCGTCGGCGGTGACCCGCAGCCCGCCGGTCGTCTCGTCCACCAGGTTGCGCCACAGCCGCTGGAGGAACCGCTGCGCGCCGACGACGTCCTTGGTCGCCCACGGCCGGGACACGTCCATCGGCCCCATGGACATCTCGTAGAACCGGAAGGTGTCGGCGCCGTACCGCTCGCACATCTCGTCCGGCGTCACGACGTTCTTCAGGCTCTTGCCCATCTTGCCGTACTCGCGGCGCACCTCCTCCGAGCGGAAGAAGTACTTCCCGTCGCGCTCCTCGACCTCCTCGGCCGGCACGTAGACCCCGCGGGCGTCGACGTAGGCGTACGCCTCGATGTAGCCCTGGTTGAACAGCCGCCGGTACGGCTCGTCGCCGGACACGTGGCCCAGGTCGAACAGCACCTTCTGCCAGAACCGCGCGTACAGCAGGTGCAGCACCGCGTGCTCGACGCCGCCGATGTACAGGTCGACGCCGCCGGGGTCGGTCGCGCCGTGCTCGGCCGGGCGCGGGCCCAGCCAGTAGCGCTCGTTCTCCTCGTTGACGAACCGGGTCGACTCGGTCGGGTCCACGTACCGCAGCTGGTACCAGCACGAACCGGCCCAGTTGGGCATCGTGTTGGTCTCCCGGCGGTACGTGCGCGGCCCGTCGCCCAGGTCCAGCTCGACGGTCACCCAGTCGCCCGCCCGGGACAGCGGCGGCGACGGCTCGGAGTTCGCGTCGTCGGCCTCGAACGTGCGCGGCGAGTAGTCGTCCACGTCGGGCAGTTCGATCGGCAGCATCGACTCGGGCACCGCGACGGGCGTGCCGTCTTCGTCGTACACGATGGGGAACGGCTCGCCCCAGTAGCGCTGCCGCGAGAACAGCCAGTCGCGCAGCTTGAACTGGACGGTGCCCTCGCCGTGGCCGTGCTCCTCCAGCCACGCGATGATCGCCTTCTTGCCGTCGGCGACGTCCAGCCCGTCCAGGAACCCGCTGTTGATCGCCGCGCCGGACCCGGTGTAGGCCTCGCCCTCGAAGTCCGCGGGCGGTCGCACGGTCCGGATGATCGGCAGGTCGAACGCCTTCGCGAAGTCCCAGTCGCGCTGGTCCTGGCCGGGCACCGCCATGATCGCGCCGGTGCCGTAGCCCATCAGCACGTAGTCGGCGACGTAGACGGGCAGCTCGCGCCCGTCGACCGGGTTGACCGCGACCGCGCCGGTGAAGACGCCGGTCTTCTCCTTGTTCTCCTGGCGGTCCAGCTCGCTCTTGCGGGCGACCTCGCGCCGGTACGCCTCGATCGCGGCGACCTGCCCGGGCGCGGCGATCTCGTCCACCAGCGGGTGTTCGGGCGCCAGCACCACGTAGGTCGCGCCGAACAGGGTGTCCGGGCGGGTGGTGAACACCTCGACCCGGTGGTCGCCGACCGCGAACCGGACCCGGGCGCCGTGCGAGCGGCCGATCCAGTTGCGCTGCATGGCCTTGACCTTCTCCGGCCAGTCCAGCCGCTCCAGGTCGTCCACCAGGCGGTCCGAGTACGCGGTGATCCGCATCATCCACTGGCGCAGGCTGCGCCGGAACACCGGGAAGTTGCCGCGCTCGCTGCGCCCGTCGGAGGTGACCTCCTCGTTGGCCAGCACGGTTCCCAGGCCGGGGCACCAGTTCACCGGCGCCTCGGACAGGTAGGCCAGCCGGTGCCCGCCCAGCACCTTCTCCCGCTCGGCGCCGGTCAGCTCGGCCCACGGGCGGTCCGCGACGCGCTCACCGGACGCGTACTGCGCCTCCAGCTCGGCGATCGGCCGGGCGCGACCGGCGGTCTCGTCGTACCAGGAGTTGTAGATCTGCAAGAAGATCCACTGCGTCCACCGGTAGTACGCCGGGTCGATGGTGGAGATGCGCCGGCGCTCGTCGTGGCCCAGGCCCAGGCGGCGGATCTGCCGCAGGTAGGTCTGGATGTTGTCCTCGGTGGTCTTGCGCGGGTGCTGCCCGGTCTGCACGGCGTACTGCTCGGCGGGCAGGCCGAACGCGTCGAAGCCCATGGTGTGCAGCACGTTGCGGCCGGCCATCCGGTGGTACCGGGCGAACACGTCGGTGCCGATGAACCCCAGCGGGTGGCCGACGTGCAGACCCGCGCCGGAGGGGTACGGGAACATGTCCTGGACGAACAGCTTGTCGGCCGGGACCTCACCCCGGAGCGGGCCGACCGGGTTGGGGGCGTGGAAGGTGCCGTGCTCCTCCCAGTGCGCCTGCCACCGCTTCTCGATCTCCCCGGCCAGTTCCGCGGTGTAGCGGAACGCCGGCGTCTCGGCCGCCTCGGTGCTCATCTCGGGATGTCCCTCTCGGATCGACAGCCTGCCCTAACACGACGAAACCCCTCAGCCCGGGAACGGGCGTGAGGGGTTGCCGCGCCTGACCTCCTCGCGGGGGTCGGCGCGGCTAGCTAAGGAGCAGGCGGGCCGTGCTCATGTCGTCAACGGTATCAGCGGAGTGCGAGCGCGATGAACTGGGTGGACCAGTCGGGGGAGAAGTTGTCGTCGCTGACCAGCACCAGCGTGCGCTCGCCGGTCGGCAGCCGCGGGCCCCAGGTGAGGCCCTCGACGTTGTCGGTCGGCAGCGGGAAGTCGGCCAGGTCGGCGAGCAGCGTCTTGCGCACCGGCCGGGCGTTCGCCGGGATGGCGTCGGTCGGGTTCGTGCCGAGGTTGGTCGCGCCGAGCGTGTCGACCTGGAACAGCCGCACCTTGTAGTCCGGGCCGGGGATCCAGGTGCGTTCGAGGGCGTAGTAGCGGCCGGGCACGTACTGGTCGGCGAGCAGCGCGGGCACGCCGGTGTCCGGGCCGTACGGGCCGGGTTCGGGCGTGGCGAACAGCTTCTCCAGCTCGTAGACGTGCTGGGTGAGCACGTGCCCGAACCGGTCCTGCACGGTGAGCCGGTTGCGCGCGCCGTGCGCGGTGGTCGGCTGGTCGCCGTCCTGGAGCAGCGGGCCCTCGACCACGGTGGTGACGAGCGCGCCGCCCGCGGAGAACGCCAGCGACTCCAGCGCCTGGTTGCGGCGCGGACCGCGGTCGGCCTCGATCGCGTAGTTCTTCGGCAGCGGGAAGTTCCGGTCGTACCCGCCGGTGCGGGTCGAGCTCTGGACCGACGGCTGCACGAGCGCGGTCGCCGTGCGGTCGCCCTCCTGGGTCCACCAGTACTTCCCGGTGAGCGGGTCGACCCGGATCTCCTCGGGGTCGATCGCGTTCGCCGGGTCGGCGGCGGGCGAGGGGTACACCTGCCCGTTCGGCCGCTTGAGCTGGTGCACGCTCGTGACCTGCACGTTCTTCGGGCCCTGCGCCGTGACGTCGAGCGTCGCGGTGTAGAGGCGGGGCGCCTCGGTGTAGCCGCGGTCGTCGCTGATCAGCACGTACTCGCCGGTGCGCGGGTCGCGGTCGATGCCGGAGAGGCCGCCGACGGTGGTGTCCTGGAAGCGGAGCTTGTGCGGGACGGTGGTGAAGCCGAGGTAGCGGACCTGCGGCGCCGCCTGCGCGGGTGGTGCGACGAGCAGTGCCGCAGCGGCTGCGACGACCACCGCACATGACCTGAGTCTCATGATGATCACTCTTCCGGTGATCGCGCAGGTCAGGAACCCTCCTCTTCGGGTGAACCCGGTTCGACCCGCCGTGGTGGTCGGATCTACGCTCGGCAGCGTGAACATCGTGCTGCTCGTGGTGTTGGGCCTGGTCGGGGTCGCTTTCGTCGCGACCGGCTTCCTCGGCGTGCGCGGCAGGCTGCGCCCGAACCGCTTCTTCGGGGTCCGCACGGCGGCCACGCTGCGTGACGAGGAGACGTTCGCGGTGGCGAACCGGATCTCGGGCGTGCCGATCCTGGTCGCCGGCCTCGTGGCCCTCGCCTCGGGCGTCGTGGTCGCGGTGAACCCGTCGACCGCCCTCGTGGTCGGCCTGGTGGGCCTCGTGGGCACCCTGGTCATCGCCGCGGCGGGCAGCGTCGTGGCCCACCGGGCGGCCGAAGCCCTGCCCGCCGCGGAACCCGCCGGCTGCGGCGGTTGCGCGTGCGCCGGCGCGTGCGGCGTGTTGCAGCGCGCCTGACCTTCCGCCTCGGCGGCTAGACCGACCGGGCCGGCATGTGCCAAGGCTCGGTCGGCAGCACGCTGCCGGTTTCCAGCAGCGACTTCAGGTTCGACAGCACGGCGGGCCAGCCGCCCGAGACGGCGGCGAGGTCGGACTCGGACGCCAGGTTCTCGTGGGTCACGGTCAGGCGCACGATCGGGCCGTGTTGTTCCACGTGGAACGTCACGGTCGAGGTGACGTCCGGGGTGGCCGGTTCGGCCCACGTCGTCACCAGGCGGGTCGGGGGAGTGCTTTCCACGACGGTGCCCACCACGTCGACCGCGTCGGAGTCCAGGCGGCGGTGGGCCCACGGCGCGCCGGGCTCCCAGGTCGACTCGTTGCGGTGGCCCCAGTAGGTGGCGGTGAGGTCGGCGTCGGTCAGCGCCTCCCACACCCGCTCGGCGGTGCTCTCGATGTAGGTCACGTACACGAAATCGGGTTTCACGACGGTCTCCGCTCGGCGTTTGATCGCGTTCAGGGCATCCAGACGCGGGCGTTCGAAGCGGGAGATCCACCGGTCCTGCACCTCGTGCAGCGGCACGGGGTTCAGGTAGTGCAGCTTCTCCCGACCGCGGCGGACCGAGGTGACCAGGTTCGCCGCTTCGAGCACGCCCAGGTGTTGGGTGGCGGACTGCCTGGTCATGCCCAGGCTCGCGCACAGCTCCGACAACGTCTGGCCGTTGCGCTCGTGGAGTCGGTCGAGCAGGTAGCGACGGGTGTCGTCGGCCAGCGCCTTGAAGACCTTGTCCACACCGCGAACATTAGGCAGGTAAATGCCTGCATGTCAACGCACGCCAAGAAACCCGCAGGTCAGAGCGGGGATCAGACCGGGCGGAACTGGGGTTCGGCGATCGGTTTGGCGGTCGACACCGTCACCGAGTCGAGCAGGCGCTCGAGGGCGGCCTCGACGTCTTCCTTCCACGAGGACGCGCTGCGCAGCTCCAGGCGCAACCGCGGCCAGCGCGGGTGGGGGCGGAGGGTCTTGAAGCCCACCTGGAGGAGGAAGTCGGCCGGGATCACGCACGACGGCTTGTCCGGGTCCGGCTGGTTGTCGCCGAACGCCTCGACCGCCTTCACGCCGCGACGGGTCAGGTCCTTCGCCACCGCCTGGACCAGCACGCGGGCCAGGCCGGTGCCGCGGAACTCCGGCAGCACCTCGAGCGAGGTGATCAGCACGGCGTCCGCCGACACGGGTGAGGTGGGGAACGCCAGGGAACGCGGGACGGCGGCGGGCGGCGCGTAGAAGACCGAGCCGGCCGGGATGCCGTCGCAGTACACGATCCGACCGCAGGAGCCCCACTCCAGCAGCACGCTGGAGACCCAGGCCTCCTTCTCGAACTCGGTGTCCCCGAACTCCTCGGCCTGCTCCTTGAGGTGCGGCGCGAGCTCCCAGAAGACGCACGTGCGGCTGTGCTTGGACAGGTTCTCGAGGTTGTCCAGAGTGACGCCCACAACGCGTCGCGACACTCGGACCTCCCAGACCCCCGCTTGCACAGTGCAACCCCTACGAGGATATGCGGATGTGACCCCTGCCCGGAAGGCAGATGCCCCGAACGGGACGGCGGTTACACTCAGCCGGGAACAAACCCGCCGGTAACCACTGCTAACGGAGTTCCCCGTGAACCTACCCGGACAGCCGCCCAAGCCGGGCGCCAGAAGCCTCGACCCCCACCTGCGCCGGTACGCCGCGCGCACGGCAGGGATGACGGCATCGGAGATCCGGGCGCTCTTCGCGGTGGCGAGCCGGCCCGAGGTGGTGTCCCTGGCGGGGGGGATGCCGCACCTCGCGGCACTTCCGCTCGACGCGCTCAGCGCCGAGGTGGGCGACATCGTGGCCAAGGACGGCCTGGTCGCGCTCCAGTACGGCAGCGCCCAGGGCATCCCCGAGCTGCGCGAGCAGGTGTGCGACGTGATGGCCCTGGAGGGCATCCACGCGCACCCGGACGACGTCGTGATGACCGTCGGGTCGCAGATGGGCCTGGACATGGTCACCCGGATCTTCTGCGACCCCGGTGACGTGGTGCTCGCCGAGGGTCCGTCCTACGTCGGCGCGCTCGGCTCGTTCTCGGCCTACCAGGCGCAGGTCGTGCACGTCGGGATGGACGCCGACGGCCTGGTCCCGGAGGCGCTGCGGGCGGCCATCGCGGCCGTCGAGAAGACCGGGCAGCGGGTCAAGTTCCTCTACACCATCCCGAACTTCCACAACCCGGCCGGCATCACGCTGGCCGTGTCGCGGCGGGCCGAGGTGCTGGAGATCTGCCGCCGGCACAACATCCTCGTGGTCGAGGACAACCCGTACGGGCTGCTGGGCTTCGACGGCGTCACCTACCCGGCGCTGCGCTCGACCGACCCGGACAACGTGGTGTACCTGGGCTCGTTCTCCAAGACGTTCGCCGCGGGCCTGCGGGTGGGCTGGGTGCTCGCGCCGCACGCCGTGCGGGAGAAGCTGGTGCTGGCGGCCGAGTCCGCCACGCTGTGCCCGCCGACCCTGAACCAGCTGATCGTGTCGCGCTACCTGTCGACGCACGACTGGAAGGGTCAGATCAAGATCTACCGCGAGGCCTACCGGGAACGCCGGGACGCCGCGATCTCCGCCCTCGAGCAGCACATGCCGCTTGGTTCCACGTGGAACAAGCCCAACGGCGGGTTCTACGTCTGGCTGACCGTGCCCGAGGGCATCGACACCAAGGCCATGCTGCCGCGCGCCATCACCCAGCGGGTCGCGTACGCGTCGGGCACCGGGTTCTACGCGGACGGGCTCGGCAGCCGCCAGCTGCGGATCTCGTACTGCTACCCGACGCCCGAGCGGATCCGCGAGGGTGTCCGCCGGCTCGCCAACGTCATCAAGGACGAGATGGAGCTGCACGAGACGTTCGGACCGGCCACGCCGGGCCGCGCGATCCCGGGTCCGCAGAACCCCTCGCCCGACACCGCCTGATCAGGAGTAGTGAGTTGTCCAACCGCTGGGTCGCAGTGCTGTCCGGTGGCCTGTCGCACGAGCGGGAGGTGTCCCTGCGGTCCGGTCGCAGGTTGTCGGCCGCGCTCCGCTCGGCAGGTCTCGTGGTCGAGGAGTGGGACGCGGACGGGCGGTTGCTGACGCGCTTGCGCGAGCACCGGCCGGACGCCGTGGTCGTCGCGCTGCACGGCGGCGAGGGCGAGAACGGGTCGGTGCAGACGATCCTGGAGCTCGCCGGGGTGCCGTTCGTCGGCACGGACTCGCGCGCGTGCCGACGGGCGTGGGACAAGCCGACCGCGAAGGCCGAACTGGCCAGGGCCGGTCTCGCCACGCCGGAGTGGGCCGTGCTGCCGCGCGACACGTTCCGGGAGCTGGGCGCGACGCCGGTGCTCGACCAGATCGTGAGCCGGCTCGGGCTGCCGCTGATGCTGAAGCCGGACCAGGGCGGCTCGGCGCTGGGCGCCCAGGTCGTGCGCAACGCGACGGACCTGCCGGCCGCGATGGTCGGGTGCCTGGCGTACGGGAACACGGTGCTGGCCGAGCGGTTCATCGAGGGCGTAGAGGTCGCGGTCGCGGTGGTCGACGGTCCGGACGGGCCGTACGCGCTGCCGGCGGTGGAGATCGTGCCGGAGGACGGGATCTACGACTACACGTCGCGGTACACCGCCGGGCTCACCGACTTCCACGCGCCGGCGCGGTTGGACGAGAAGGCGTCCGCGGCGGTGGGGGAGCTGGCCGTCGCGGCGCACCGGCTGCTCGGGCTGCGGGACGTGTCGCGGACGGACGCGATCGTGGCGGCCGACGGCACGGTCCACTTCCTGGAGGTGAACGTGTCGCCGGGGTTGACCGAGACGTCGCTGCTGCCGATGGCGGTCGAGGCCTCCGGCGGGTCGTTGGGCGACATCTACGCCGGTCTCGTGGAACGCGCGGTCAACCGCTAGACGACGCTAGAAACACTTACGGCCCGTGTTCCTCGGAACACGGGCCGTATTTGTCACCGTGACATAAGACCCCGGTGTGATCCCTAGTCGGCCGAACGAGTCCGATTTGTCTGTTCCGGCGACATGAGGTGGATGATCCTTTCAAGATCGTCCACGGACCCGAATTCGACCACGATCCGGCCCTTCCGCTGCCCGAGTTCGACCTTCACGCGGGTGTCGAAGCTGTCCGACAACCGCTCGGCCAACTCCTGGAGACCCGGCGCGAGCATCGGCTTGCGCCGGACCGCCTTCGCCTTCGCGGGCTCGGCGCCCTTCGCCAGCGTCACGGCCTCCTCGGTCGCGCGGACCGACATGCCCTCCGCGACGATCCGGGTCGCCAGCTCCTCCTGCGTCCCCGCGTCCTCCAACCCGAGCAGCGCGCGGGCGTGACCGGCGGACAGCACGCCCGCCGCCACCCGCCGCTGCACGGGGAGGGGGAGCTTGAGGAGTCGGATCGTGTTGGTCACGACCGGCCGGCTGCGGCCGATCCGGTCGGCCAACTCCTCGTGCGTCACGCCGAACTCCTGGAGCAGCTGCTGGTACGCCGCCGCCTCTTCGAGCGGGTTCAGCTGCACGCGGTGGATGTTCTCCAGCAGCGCGTCACGCAGCATCACGTCGTCCGCCGTGTGCCGGACGATCGCGGGGATGGTCTTCAAGCCGGCCAACTGGGTGGCGCGCCAGCGGCGCTCACCCATGACCAGTTCGTAGGTGTCGGTCCCGGTCGCCCGCACGACGATCGGTTGCATGAGACCGAACTCGCGGATCGAGTGCTCCAGCTCGCGCAGCGCGTCCTCGTCGAACACCTGCCGCGGCTGCTTCGGGTTCGTGCGGATCGCGGTGACCGGCAGCTCCTGGTACACGGCGCCGGCCACTTCACCGCCCTCGATCGGGGCGGCCTGCGCAGGCAGGGTCTTGACACCGTTCGGAACGGCCCGGATCGGTGTGGGAGCACCCGGCGGCGGACCACTCGGGATCAGAGCCGCCAGTCCTCGGCCCAGACCGCCCCTGCGCTGTTCCGTCATGCCGACCCCATCTCCGCGCCGAACTCGGCGATTTCCCGTGCCGCGTCGAGGTAGCTCATCGAGCCCCGTGAGCCGGGATCGTAGGTGAGCACCGTCTGACCGAATCCTGGTGCCTCGGAGACCTTCACGCTCCGCGGGATGACCGTCTTCAGCACCGTGTCACCGAAGTGGCCGCGCACCTCGCTGGTCACCTGGTCGGCCAGCTTCGTGCGGCCGTCGTACATGGTGAGCAGGATCGTGGAGACGTTCAGGTGCGGGTTCAGGTGCGCCTGCACGAGTTCGATGTTGCGCAGCAGCTGGCCCAACCCCTCCAGCGCGTAGTACTCGCACTGGATCGGGATCAGCACCTCCTGGGCGGCGCACATCGCGTTGACGGTCAGCAGGCCGAGCGAGGGCGGGCAGTCGATGAACACGTAGTCCGGCTGGATGGTGTCCAGCGCCTCGGGGCTGAGCGCCTCCTTGAGCCGGGACTCGCGCGCGACCATCGAGACGAGTTCGATCTCCGCGCCGGCCAGGTCGATCGTGGCGGGCACGCAGTAGAGGTTGGGGGACGTCGGGCTCACCTGGGCGGCCTCGGCCACGGACATCTCGCCGATCAGCACCTCGTAGACGGAGGGGGTGCCGGAGCGGTGTTCGACGGCGAGCGCGGTGCTCGCGTTGCCCTGCGGGTCGAGGTCGATCACGAGCACCTTGAGCCCGTGGATCGCGAGTGCGGCGGCGATGTTCACCGTGCTGGTCGTCTTGCCCACGCCACCCTTCTGGTTCGCGACGGTGAAGACGCGACGGCGGGCGGGGCGGGGGAGGGAGGAGGAGTCGGGGTGCAGCACGCGGGTAGCACGCGCTGCTTCTTCCGCGATCGGGGTCCACACGGTGTTTTCTCCTGCGGGGTCCACGGTGTTGGTCGGGCGGAGCACTTCACCCGCGCCCACTGCGCCGTACTCGGTTTCACGTGAAACACCGGCCGCTTGGAACACCGGCTGCAAGGGGTCGGGGCTCACGATCACCGTTCCTTCCTTCTGCGGCGGGCCGCGGCACGGCCCGTCGGCTCGTCGCGCTCCACCAGCACGACGGTCGTCGGTAGTTCGAGAACGTCGCCGCCGACCGTGGTCACGCTCATCCGGGAGCCCCCGGCCCTGCGCACCGCGTCGGCGTCGCGCTCCAGTTCCTCCGCGGCGCTCTCACCTTTGAGCGCCACCAGGCGACCACCCGGCCGCAACAACGGCAGGCACCACCGCGCCAGCTTCTCCAGGGGAGCGACCGCGCGTGCGGTCACCGCGTCGCTCCCGTCGAGCTGCTTGCGCACCGGTCCTTCCTCGGCACGGCCGCGCAGCACCGTCACGTTCGCCAGGCCGAGCGCGTCGACGCACTCGGTCAGCCACTTCACCCGACGCTCCATCGGCTCCAGGAACGTCAGGTCGAGGTCGGGTCGGACGATCGCCAGGGGGACGCCCGGCAGTCCGCCGCCCGAGCCGACGTCGACCACCCGACTGCCCTCGTCGAACAGCTCGGCGACCACGGCGGAGTTGAGGAGGTGACGGTCCCAGAGGCGGTCGACCTCACGTGGTCCGATGAGCCCGCGCTCGACTCCCTGTTCGGACAACATCGTGGCGAAGGCGACCGCCTTGTCGGCGTGGTCACCGAAGACCTGCTTCACGCGGTCTTCGACATCTCCGGTCATGGCTCCGTCCGGGGGCGTTTCACGTGAAACCACACGGCGCGGAGACCGGTGGGATGGAGGTGGGCTGCCGCGGACGTGCCGCGAAACAGGCTGGGATCACTATGACGGATCACCGGCCCGTGATGCCAAATCCGAGAGCGTGTTTCACGTGAAACTTGGCGCACGTCCATCGGCCGGGCGTTTGCGCCAGAGTTCGAGCGCGTAGTCCACCGACTCGACGTGCTCTTCGGGGATCTCGTCCAGGGCGAACCACGCGGCCTGGTCGGTCGACCCGTCGACCTCGAACGTCAACTCGCCGCCCACCACGTGCGCCTCGTACAGGACGCGGATCCGGTGGTAGTCCCACTCCTCGCCGTCCCGGTCGAGGGGACCGTGCACGGTCTGGATGCCGAGCAGCGCGTCCACCGCCGCGTGGTAGCCGGTCTCCTCGAACACCTCCCGGACCACCGCGTCGTACGGGTCCTCGCCGTGCTCCAGTCCGCCACCGGGCAGGATCCACATCGGCCTGTCCGGTCCCAGCCACCGCGACAGCAGGATCCGCCCCTCGTCCACCACCACCGCGTACGCCGCCACCCGCAGCTTCCGGATCTGAGTCATACCGCGACCGTTTCACGTGAAACACGGCGAAGGGAAGCGATCGTGTTCCACGTGAAACAACAAGGAGATCTGTTGTACCGAGTCCGCCCGGGGTTGAGCATCGACTCCCACCCGCTCGACCTGACCCACGTCCGCGCGTACGCCCGACACGGCGTCACGCTCGTGGTGTCCGCGCTGACCGACCAGGAGAACGCCGAGCTCGACCTGCGCGCCGAGGGGGACACCGCGCGCTCGGCCGGCATGCGCTTCCGGTCGGTGCCGATCCCGGACTACGGCGTGCCGGGGGAGGAGCCCGCACTGGACGACGTGGCGCGCGAGGTCGAGGACGGCCACGTCCTCATCCACTGCTGGGGCGGCGTCGGCCGCTCGTCGCTCCTCGCCGCCGCCGTGCTCGTCCACCTCGGCGTCCAGCCCGTCGACGCGTGGAGGGAGATCGCCGCCGCGCGGGGGAGGGACGTGCCGGAGAACGACGCGCAGCGGGAGTGGGTCGACCGGTTCCACCGCGCCCGCCGAGTCGGGCGGTGACCACGGGACCTCGATCCGGCCGGGAGACCCCGGCACGCAGAACGCCCCCGGTTCCTCGTCGGGAACCAGGGGCGTTCGGACCTGCGGACGATCAGGGCTTCGGCAGCACCACGACTCGGCGCTGCGGCTCCTCGCCCTCGCTCTCGCTGTGCACACCCGCCACCGCGGCGACGGCGTCGTGCACGACCTTGCGCTCGAACGGGGTCATCGGGTGCAGGCGCACCTTCTCACCCGAGGCCGCCACCTTCTCGGCCGTGGTGCGACCGAGGTCGGCGAGTTCCGCCCGTCGACCGGCGCGCCACCCGGCGATGTCCAGCATGAGCCGGCTGCGCACGCCGGTCTCCTGCTGCACGGCCAGCCGGGTCAGCTCCTGCAACGACTCCAGGACGGTGCCGCGTTGGCCGACCAGCTTCTCCAGGTCGTCACCACCGTCGATGCTGACGATCGCCCGACCGGCCTCGACGTCCAGGTCGATGTCGCCGTCGTAGTCGAGCAGGTCGAGCAGCCGCTCCAGGTAGTCACCCGCGATGTCGCCCTCCTGGACGAGCAGGTCCTCCGAACTCCCCGAGCGCGCCTGCGGGACTTCCTCCTCCGCCGGGGCGTCCGAGTCGGTCGCCTGCAACGTCTCCGACACGATGTCTCCTCTCCAGGGTCAACGACGCTTCTTGTTGCCCTGCTTCTTGCTCACGGAACGGTCCGGGCTCAGACCGGGAATCTCGGTGGACGGCTTGCCGTTGGCGGCGGGCTCGTCCTCGGGGGCGCTGTCCTGCACGGCCGGCTTGGCGGTGGCGGAAGCGGTGCCGGCGGGCTTGGCGGCGGGCTTCGCACCGGCGGCCGGCTTGGCGCCCGGCTTGGGCGCACCGGGCTTCGCCGCGGTGGGCTTGGCTCCCGGCTTCGGCGCGAGGGCCTGGCGCTGGGTGGTGGCGGCGACCTTCTTCGCCTCCTCCTCGCGGTCGATGCGCGAGTACACGAGGCGCTGCTGACCGAGCGTCCAGCCGTTGTTGCTCAGCCAGTAGAGCAGGATCGCGACGGGGAAGAAGAGGCCACCCACGAGCACGCCCAGCGGGAAGACGTACAGCGTCAGCTTGTTCATGATCGCGGTCTGCGGGTTGTCGGTCGCGGCCTGCGCCTGGCGGGCGACCGAGTGCCGCGCGGTGAAGTGCGTCGCGATGGAGGCGATGATCATCAGCGGGATCGACACCAGCATCACGGACGTGCGCTCGGTGCCGAACTTCGCCAGGTCCTCGGCCGGCATGGTGATGAACGTCGACAGGTTCGCGCCGAACAGCTTCGCGTTGACGAACGAGTCGACGCCCGCCTTGTCGAAGAAGTAGACCTCGCCCCAGCCGGGCCTGAACGAGCGCAGCACGTGGAACAGACCGATGAACACCGGGATCTGGACCAGCATGGGCAGGCAGCCGCCGAGCGGGTTGACCCCGTGCTCGGACTGGAGCTTCTGCATCTCCTGCGCCTGGCGCTGCTTGTCGTTCGCGTACTTCTTCTTGATCTTCTGAAGCTCCGGCGCGAACTCCTGCATCTTCCGCATGGAGCGCACCTGGCCGACGAACGGCTTGAACAGCAGCGCCCTGAGCGTGAAGACCAGGAACACCACCGACAAGGCCCACGCGAACCCGCTCGACTCGCCGAAGACGTGGCCGAACACCCAGTGCCAACACCACAGGATGAAGGACACCGGGTAGTAGATGAAGTTGAGCACTAGCTACTCCTCGGCAGGAAGGTCGGGGACCGTGGTCCGCCTCGGCGGTACCGGGTCCAGGCCACCAGGGTGCCAGGGTCCGCAGCGGCCGAGCCGGCGAATCGTCAGCCAGCTGCCGCGCAACGGACCGTGGACGGTCAGCGCTTCGACCGCGTAGGCGCTACAGGACGGGTGGAAACGGCAGGTCGGCGGCAGCGCGGGCGACACGAACCGCCGGTAGAAGCGGATCGGCAGCAGCAGCACGCGCGTCACCGGACCGACCTGTGCGGTCGTCATCGCGGGCACCCCCGTCGTCGCGGCGTCGCGGTCATCGCAGGACCTTGCGGAGCGCCGCGTCGAGGTCGCGCCCCAACTCGGCGCTGTCCGCGTCCGCCGAAGGGGCCAACGCGCGCACGACCAGCGAAGTTCCAGACGGCAGGTCCGCCAGCCGGTCCCGGACCAGGTGTCGCAACCGGCGACTCACCCGGTGGCGGACGACGGAGTTGCCGACGGTCTTGCTCACGACGAAGCCCACCTTGGGGGAGGTTCCCCCCGAGGTGGGCTGCGACGAGGTACGCGGTCCCGCCGACGGGAGGCCTTGCGGCCCGGCCCCGTCGGGCGGGATCGACGTCAACACGTGCACGACGAGCCGAGGCCGTCCGGCCCGGCGGCCTCGGCGGACCACCAGGCCGAAGTCCTGGCTGCGGGTCAGCCGGTTGGCCGCGGGTAGCACGGCGCTGCGGCGATCAGGCGGACAGCTGCTTGCGGCCCTTGCCACGCCGCGCGGCCAGGATGGCGCGACCGGCACGGGTGCGCATGCGCAGCCGGAAACCGTGCGTCTTCGCACGGCGGCGGTTGTTGGGCTGGAAGGTGCGCTTACCCTTGCTCACGGTCGGACTCCCGGTGCATCACAGGTCGGTGGTCGTCCCCGGCGACAGGCAGTCAGGCGCACGCGAAAGGCGCCCCTGGAAAGCAGGAGACCCCCCGAGGGTACGCAGGCCGACCCCGGTACCTCAAATCGGGGTGGTGCCGGCCACCCTCCGTGCCCCGAAAACGCTTGCGCGGCGGTGCGCCTTGTGAGCCGGCCCCCACCTTGTTAGCGTGCTCCCTTCGCGGGTGGTCTCCGGTGGGCCCGGAGCCGCCGGGAGGACTGTTCACGGTCCGGAAGCAAGCGGGGGGATCCGCCACACGCCGACCCCCGTTCGTGCACAGTTGTGGATAACTCTGTGGATACCTCTATTCTCCGTGTCCACGTCGTGGCACAGCGCCGCGGGGGAACCGAGGGGAGGGGAGCGCGGAGGTGTCCGACCACCAGGCCGACTTGGGTCTCGTCTGGGAGCAGGTCGTGCAGGAACTCGCCGCCAGCACACTTTCTCCCCAGCAACGCGCGTGGATGCGGGTGACCAGGCCCATCGGCCTGCTCGACGGCACCGCGCTGCTGGCCGCGCCGAGCGACTTCGCGAAGGAGGCGATCGAGCGCGCGCTGCGCGACCCGATCACCGCCGCGCTGTCCCGTCGGCTCGGCCGTGCCGTGTCCCTGGCGGTGAAGGTCGACTCGCCGGAGCCGAGCAGCCCGCCGACCACGCCCATCCCCGTCCAGGTGCTCCCGTCCCTGCCACCGCTGCCGCCGGCGCCGAACGGCGAACTGCCGCTCGTCGTGCCGACGGCGCCGACGCAGGTCGAGGAGACCGAGGTCGCCGCCGAGGCCGAAGAGGTGGACGAGCAGGCCGAGGCACTGGCCACCGTCACCGAGATCTGGCCGACCTACAGCGGCGGCGCGACGGCCACCGCCTCGCCGAGCGGCACGCCGTTCACCCGTCCGGCGAACCCGGCGTCGTCGCAGACCAGGCTCAACGAGAAGTACAACTTCGACACGTTCGTGATCGGCGCGTCGAACCGCTTCGCGCACGCGGCGGCGGTCGCGGTCGCCGAGGCGCCGGCCCGCGCGTACAACCCGCTGTTCATCTGGGGCGAGAGCGGACTGGGCAAGACGCACCTGCTGCACGCCGTCGGGCACTACGCCCAACGGCTGTTCCCCGGGATGCGGGTCCGGTACGTCTCGACCGAGGAGTTCACGAACGACTTCATCAACTCGCTGCGCGACGACCGCAAGGTGGCGTTCCAGCGCCGCTACCGCGACATCGACGTGCTGCTGGTGGACGACATCCAGTTCCTGGAGGGCAAGGAAGGCACCCAGGAGGAGTTCTTCCACACCTTCAACACGCTGCACAACTCGAACAAGCAGATCGTGGTGTCCTCCGACCGGCCGCCGAAGCGGCTGGAAACGCTGGAGGACCGCCTGCGCACCCGGTTCGAGTGGGGCCTGATCACCGACATCCAGCCGCCCGAGCTGGAAACCCGGATCGCGATCCTGCGCAAGAAGGCGGCCCAGGACCGGTTGGCCGCGCCCGCCGAGGTGCTGGAGTTCATCGCGGCCCGGATCGAGCGCAACATCCGCGAGCTGGAGGGCGCCCTCATCCGGGTGACCGCGTTCGCCTCGCTCAACCGGCAGCCGGTCGACGTGCAACTGGCCGAGATAGTGCTCCGGGACCTCATGCCCGACTCGCACGCGCCGGAGATCACCGCGCCGACGATCATGGCGGTCACCGCCGAGTTCTTCGGCGTGACGATCGAGGACCTGTGCGGTCCGGGCAAGACGAAGGTGCTCGCGCAGGCGCGGCAGATCAGCATGTACCTCTGCCGCGAGCTGACCGACCTGTCGCTGCCGAAGATCGGGCAGACGTTCGGCGGCCGCGACCACACGACCGTCATGCACGCGGACAAGAAGATCCGCAAGGAGATGGCCGAGCGCCGGCGCATCTACGACCAGGTGCAGGAGTTGACGTCGCGCATCAAGCAGCGCGCGCGCCACATGCCCTGACCTCCGATCCGCGTCCGAAGGGCGCCACTCCCGCACCGGGGGTGGCGCCCTTCGGCGTTGCGGGACGCCTCCGCACCCGGGTGCGGGTGTCGTCGTCGCACCCGGGTGCACCCCGGGGGAGCCGGGGGCGCGGGGGGCGGGCGGTGGTGGGGGCGCCCACCCCGAGCGGCCCCGGGGGGGGGGGGGAGGGGGCGCCCCCGGGG
>NZ_JBFAEO010000001.1:256900-437657 GCF_040642015.1 Actinosynnema sp. NPDC020468 | reverse complement strand
TGTGTCGGGTGGGGTTGGTTTGTTCGCGGGGGGGTTGGGGGGGGGGGGGGCCCCCCCCCGGGGGGCCCCCCGCCACCGCACTACGACGCGGACCGCTCGCCGCTGCCGAGCCGGGGGAACGGGTCGGTCGAGAACACGACCTCCACCGACACCTCGAAGTAGCGCGCGATGCGCAGCGCGAGGTGCAGGCTGGGGCTGTACTCACCCCGCTCCAGGTAGCCGACGGTCTGGTAGTGGATACCCAGCGCCTCGGACAGCTCGCGGCGCGAGACGCCGCGCTCCGCGCGCAGCATCGCGATCCGGTTGTAGACGGTGTCGCTCACTCAGACGCCCCTCTGCATCGCCGCCTGACGACGGTGCTCCATGTCCGACCCGGACTCCCGGCGGGCCATCCGGCGCAGGATGCCGGGTGCGACCACGAACCCTACGACGGCCCACAACCCGAGCACGCCGAACGTCTCCCAGTGCCGCCACGAGCCGTACAGCTCCGCGGTGACGGCCGAGTCGGGCAGCAGCGCGGACCGGGTGCCCAACCCCATCCAGTACACCGGGAACAGCTGGGCGATGCCCTGGACCCAGCCGGGCAGCGCGGTGATCGGGTAGAAGATGCCCGAGATCGCCACCACCGGCATGATCGGCAGCATCGTGTAGCCCATGGCGCCCTGCGGCGACTTCGCGAGCGAACCCGCCACCGCGCCCCACGGCAGCGTGGCCAGCAGGCCGACCACGATCGTGAGGACCAGCAGCAGCCACCCGCCGACACCCGCGCCGGACAGCCCCTCGACCAGGAACGCGCCCGGCACCAGGATGATCAGCAGCGCGGTCACCGTGTCCAGCGAGGTCTGCGTGATGCGGCCGACGAGGTAGCCGAGCATGCCGTGCGGCACGGCCTTGGCGCGCAGCAGGGTGCCGTCCTCGCGGTTGACCGACAGCTGACCCGCCGGGCCGACCAGGCCGCCGAAGGCGACCATCATGCCGATCATGCTCGGCAGCGTGGCGGCGGCCAGCGACAGCGACGTGCCCGCGAGCGAGCTGGACCGCTGGAACAGCAGCACGACCAGGAAGCCGACCGAGGTGAAGAGGTTGAAGAACTGGTCGTAGCTGGTCAGGGCGTGCCGGTACTCGCGCAGGCCGCGCCGCAGGCCCAACCGGACCGCGTTCGTCGTGGTGTTCACAGCGTCACGACCTCCTGCTCCCGCTCGGGGTGCGCCTGCTTGCTCTCGAAGCGCTGCACGAGCGCCATGTAGGTGTCCTCCAGCGAACTGCGGCGCACCTCCAGCTCGGAGACGCCGGTGGCGTGCCTGCCCAGCAGGTCCCGGACGAACGCGGTCGCGTCCTCGGTGGCGTGCACGTGCCGGGTGCCGTCCTGGGTCCAGCGCACCTCGGCCTTGCCCTCGACCTGGCGGGACAGCAGGTCGGGACTGCCGTCGGCGATGATCCGCCCGCCCGCGAGCACCAGGATCCGGTCGGACAGCTTCTCCGCCTCGGCCAGGTCGTGGGTGGTCAGCAGGATCGTCATGCCCTCCAGGTCGGCCAGCCGGTGCACCAGGTCGTGGAAGTCGCGCCGGGCGTGCGGGTCGAACCCGGCCGTCGGCTCGTCCAGGAACAGCAGTTCGGGCTTGCCGACGATGCCGATCGCGACGTCCAGCCGGCGGCGCTGCCCGCCGGAGAGCTTGCCGACCTTCTTGAGCGCGTGCTCGGTGAGGCCCACCGTCTCGAGCAGTTCGTCGGTGTCGAACGGGCGCGGCCGGCTCGGCGTGCCGTAGGGCGCGTAGTAGCTGCCGAGGTGGTCCAGCAGTTCGCGGACCCGCCAGCGACCGTGGTCGCGCCAGGACTGGAGCACCACGCCGAGCTTGGCCCGCCACGCCTCGTCGCCCTTCTCGGGGTCCTCGCCCAGCACCCGCACGTGGCCCGCGGAGGGCGTGCGGAAGCCCTCCAGGATTTCGATCGTGGTGGTCTTGCCCGCGCCGTTGGGCCCGAGCAGCGCCACCACCTCCCCTCGTTCGGCGACGAAGTCCACCCCGTGCAGCACGTCCACGGCGCCGTAGGCCATCCGCAGATCGCGCACGTCGATGATCACGCGCACCACCTCCCCCTAGTCGTGACTGTAGGCTGCTTTGTAGCACATCTACTATCGACCGTACGAGCCAAATGATGGAGCGTTCCCCTGACGGCATATTTACTTCACAAGTTCATGAAAGTTCCGTAGCTTGCAAAGCAGGTCCCTGAACGCACTGGGAGGTGTGCGCAATGACCGGAACACTGCGAACGACGCTGCCCACGACGCGCAGCACGCCACTGGATCCCCCGCCCGAGCTGGGCCGGATCCGCGAGCAGGAGCCGTTGGCCAGGCTGGAGTACGCCGACGGGCACCTCGGCTGGCTCGTCACGAGCTACGAGTTGACGCGGGAGGTGTTGGCGGACAACAGGTTCAGCAACCGGGCCGAATTACAGCGGTTCCCGTTCGAGATCGGCGGCCAGGTCGTGCCGCCGCAGCCGCCCGCGAAACCCGGCATGTTCATCTCCATGGACCCGCCGGACCACACGAAGTACCGCCGGCTGCTCACCGGGCAGTTCACCGTCCGGCGGATGAACCTGCTGCGGCCGCGGATCGAGCGGATCGTGGCGGACCACCTGGTCGCGATGCGCGAGCACGGGTCGCCGGTCGACCTGGTACCGACGTTCGCGCGGCCGGTCCCGTCGCTGGTGATCTGCGAGATCCTGGGGGTGCCCTACGAGGACCGGGCGGAGTTCCAGCAGAACACCGACCGGATGCTGCGCCTCGACCGGACGTTCGACGAGATCATGGCGGCGTTCGCCAGGATCGAGGAGTTCGTCGCGGACCTGGTGCGGCGCAAGCGGGTCTCGCCGGGCGACGACATGCTGTCCGGGCTGCTGGAGTCGGGCGAGCTGACCGACGAGGAGGTGGCGAACATGGGCGTGCTGCTGCTCGTGGCGGGGCACGAGACCACCGCGAACATGCTCGCGATCGGCACCTTCACGCTGTTGCGCAACCCCGACCAGTTGGCGGCGGTCAAGGCGGACCCGTCGTTGGTGGACAACGCCGTCGAGGAGCTGATGCGGTTCCTGACGATCATCCAGTTCGGCACGTCGCGGACGGCGCTGGAGGACGTGGAGTTGGCCGGGCAGGTCGTCCGGGCCGGCGACTCGGTGATCATCTCCACCCCCGCGGCCAACCGCGACCCGCACCGGTTCGAGCGGCCCGACGAGCTGGACGTGCACCGTCCGGCGAGCGGGCACGTGGGGTTCGGGCACGGTATCCACCAGTGCCTCGGTCAACAGCTCGCCCGCATCGAGATGAGGGCGGGCTTCGGCGGGTTGTTCCGCGAGTTCCCGGACCTGGAGCTCGCGGTGCCCGCGGAGGAGGTGCCCATGCGCACGGACATGTCCATCTACGGCGTGCACAGCCTGCCGGTGGCGTTCTCATGAGGATCGAGGTCGACCCGGACCGGTGCGCCGGTGCGGGCATGTGCGCGCTGACCGATTCCGACGTGTTCGACCAGGACGAGGTGGACGGCACCGTCGTGCTGCTCACGCCCTCGCCCTCCGAGGAGCACCACCGGTCCGCGCGGGAGGCGGCACACCTGTGCCCCGCCGGCGCGATCCGCGTGGTGGAGTGACCGGGGAGGGGCGCCGGCCGTCGTGGCGGCGCCCCTCGTCCCGTCAGGGGTTGCGGACCAGTTCGACCAGAGCGCCGATCTCCTGGTCGCCGCGGCCCTGCTCGACCGCGCGCACCAGCAGGTCGCGGACGTGCTCCAGCAGCGTGCCGTCCAGACCGCGCGACCGGCCGACGTCCACCAGGTGCCCGGCGGCGTGCGCCTGCATGGCGATGGTGGCCTCGCCGCCGGCGTAGACGCCGGTGTCGATCTGCTCGGCCAGGCCCGGGAGGAACGACGCGACGGCGGTGAGCCAATTCGCGGCCATCGGCAGGAATTCGCGGGCGCGGACGCCTTCGTGGCCCACCAGTGCCGCGGCGTGGAAGAAACCGATCAGGGTCGAGTACATCATTCCGAGCAGCGCCGTGTCGTGCAGTGAGGCGAATCCCGGGTCGGCGCCGAGGTGTTCGGCGCGACCGAGTGCGCGCAACGTGGCGGCGTGGTCGGCGAAACTCTCGGCGGGCCCGCTGTAGAACACGAGGGCGTCGGCCGATCCGACCACCGACGGCGGGTTCATGATCCCGCCGTCGAGGTGCGTCCCGCCCTGCCCGCGGACCAGTGCCGCGGTGTCCCGGGCCTGCTCGGGTGTGGTGGTGGTCAGGTCGAGCACGGTCCGTCCGCGCAGGTCGTGGCCGGTCAGCACGTCGAGCACGGCCGCGTGGTCCAGGACGCACACGACGACGAGCGGCCCGGCCGCGAGCGCGTCGGCGACCGAGGGGGCACGGGTGGTGCCCTCCGGCCCGACCGCGCCCGACCGGGTCCAGGTGGTGGTGGGGTGCCCGGCGCGGACGAACGCGGCGGCGAGCGCGGCGCCCATCCGGCCGAGGCCGAGGACGGTCACGGGGTGTTCGTTGGTCACCGCACCATCGTTGGTCGGCGCGGTTAGGCTGATCAAGTACGCACAAAAAGGTAACCGGTTTGTCGAGACGGGGGGCCGGCATGCGGGCGAGAACTCCGTTCCACTGCGGCGTGGACGCGGCGATGGACGTGATCGAGGGCAAGTGGAAGGTGTTGATCCTGTGGGCGTTGCAGGACGGCGGGAAGCGCTTCGGTGAATTGCGCAGAATGCTGCCGGGGGTGAGCGAGAAGGTGCTGACGCAGCAGCTGCGCGACCTGGAGGCGGACCACGTCGTGCGTCGGGACACGTGGCCGGAGGCGGTGCCGCGGGTCGAGTACTCACTGACCGAAACGGGAGCGTCCCTCAACCGGGCCTTGGCACCGCTGGGCGTGTGGGGCAGGCTGAACCGATCCGCAATCGAATCCGCACGTCAAATGTGAACACGATTGCAAGGTGTCCACCGAGTTTAGCACTTTGCGTTCACTCGGTCGTGTTTCGTACACCCACACAGCACAGTGGACATGGCCACTACCAGCAGAAACGTTCGGGCAGTTAGGTGATTCGTCATTCCTTTTGGCCCAACTGAAGAAATTTCTCTTTTCCGATTCGCCCTTCCGGACGATCCTGGACAACGCAAGCAGTTCACCGAAACCGGAGGTGCGAAATGGGCCTGCTCGACACCATCCTGGGCTTGATCACCAACCTGCTGAACACCCTCCTCGGCTCCCTCCCGATCTGATCCGAGGAATTCCGGAAGGGCCGGGTTTCCGACACCCCGGCCCTTCCGGCACGCCCATTCCACAAATGCCCGACCCGGTCACCGGACAGCGACCGCGGCGGCTCGGGCTCAACCCGCTCGTGACGCGAGGTAGTAGGTCAACGCCACCACCGTGCCGGACCCGAGGAGCTCCTGCCGCCGCGCCAATTCCGGAACCCGGCCGAGCGGGACCCACTCGACGCGCCCGACCTCCTCGGTATCGGTCGGCTCGCCGACGTGCTCGGCTTCCCGCCACAGGTAGATGTCGACCGGCGCGGTGATCTGTCCCGGCAACGGCTCGAACCCGATCAGGTGCTCAGGTTCGCCGACCGGCCGCCACCCGCTCTCCTCGGCAGCCTCCCGAGCCGCGGCGGCAGCACCCTCTTCGCCGTCCTCGACCAGGCCGCCGAGCAGTTCGTAACCCCACCGGTCGATCGGGAAGCGGTGGCGCCACAGCATGAGCGCTTCCTCCCGATCGTTGACGATCAACGCGATGGCGATCCTCGCGAGGTGGACGACGTGGTACTCCCACCTTCGGCCGTTCGGCGCCTCGACGTCGGCGAGCGCGACCTTGACCCACCGGTTGTCGTACACCAATCGCTCGCCATGAACCCGCCAACGCCCGTCCTCGCCCACGCGCGCACCATATCCACGAACCACTCCCGCGGCCGTGCCGGCGGTCGGCGCTTCCGTCCGGAGGCCGCCGGTGTCGCACCGAAACCGCGACCGCACAGCGACCCGGGGCCTGAAGACGCTCTGTCGAGCAGCGTTCCCGCTGCTCAGCGTAGGGCGGGTGGGGCTCGAACCCACGACCTGACGGATTATGAGTGTCCAAAGTCACGTTGCAGATAGCGCTCACCAGCGGCTTCGGGATGCAGCAGGTCGTGATTGCACTCGCCGAACAGCCTTGGAGGCTCATGTTCATGGACAGAACCATGGACAGTCGATCAAGATGCCGCCGCTACGAGGCCAGCAACCACGGTCACCCTTGCGTATCGGCCTGACGTGCTGCAAGTGTAACGCCAGCACGAACGCATCGGCGGACATGTTCCGTCGCCGCAGCACTCTTATGTGCATCGGCCTCTAGGGCAGACCGAATCCAGGCCAAGCCTTTCCCTTCGGGAATTCCGTAACCAAGACCAAATGACTCCAGTTCACCAGTTCGCACAGCCACCAGCCCCATACCCTCAAGCGTTTCCATCATTCCAAGGAAACGGGTTTCCACCTCCTTCGGGAGTGCAAAAACCCCAGACTTCTTGAGTCGATCCCACGCACTTTCCCCCCCACGGGTGAGTGCACGAAACTTTCTCTTCATCTCAGAATCCCATCGACGCTCACCGTTTTCGTCGAGAACTTTATTCAAGAGATCCAAAACCGACTCGACTACATCAGATACCAGAACGCCTTCTCGCGGCTGATTAAGAACCTTGTGGCAGTGCTTGAAATCTTCCCGAATAATGGACCAGTCCCCCTTAAGGGACTCAACAAGGCTCGACAGTACAGTCTCGTCGTTGAAAATATCAAAATCCACAGATGCTACAACCGGAACCTTAATTTTGGCAAGAGCATCCGCGACCGATCGAATACCTGTCTTTCCGTTAGAGGGAACGAAAAGAATCTCGCTAGGGGCTATCTCAAGTTGGGATTGGTCGTGTGCGTGATCAATAGCTGCCGCGTAGAACGTACAGTCTCGGCTCCCCTCGGCAACGACTACAAGATTATGAAACAAGCCATCTAGAATATTGCTATAGCGCAACACTGGATCTCGCCAGATTTCCGATATAGCCACGGGATTCAACTGGTCGACCGAGTTTACGTCACCTACCCTAGTGAGCCGCGCAATCGATAGAGGGCATTCACTTTGAAGTAAACCGATAAGAATATTTCGATCATGAGTGGCCACAACTATCTGAACGTTTCTCTTACGAGACAGATCACCCAGAATGCGGCCGAACTTTACAGCCTGAGGGGGATGCAAGAATACTTCGGGTTCATCAAGGATGATCACCGAATAGACGGATGTCACGATTGCCAGAACAAGCCACATAAAGGACTTCATTCCGTCCCCCTGCACCTCTAGCAGCGGGAGTCGATCGAGTTCCTTTCGAACACGGATAAGGTTTTCATCTACAATACGAAGTTCCCGTAACCCGACTGGCTCCACCCCAACGCGCAGAGTTACAGCGTTTCCCACATTGTCCAGAGTCAAATTCTGATTAAACACATCGAAAAATAGTAGGCACACTTCGTCCCGCAGCTTCGGGTCGTCTTCAAGGTAATGCAGCGGGTGCGAGGGCGGGCTATCCGGACGCTCCCTTTTACCTATAGTGAAGTTGAGGTTCGAGCGATTCGTTGCGCTTTCATAAAAGACAAAATGCGGATAAAAGTCTCCCAAATCACCAGTTTTTGCACGCTCATGCACCTGGCGAATATTTACATCGTCGATGCCGGGAGACCCATTCCTGAAGTACCGAACACCCATACCAAGATGTGACGAATCAGTCTCTAGTGACGTCCTTTTAATCCAACGAAAGAACAGCTCCATGTCCTCTGTAACCCACGTTTTCAGGCCAGACAAAATTGAAACTTGCGAGTTCATAGAGATGTGACCGGGCCCCTTGTGCAGCCACTGGTCAAGCTGCGATAGCAGCGATGACTTTCCTACATTATTTCCACCGACAATAGCGGTGACGCCCGCACCGGAGACCTGCAACGTCTGCCCCATCAGGCCGAGTTCTGTCAACTGAAACGGGGACTCGGTTTCGCCAATGAACAAAAGTTCATCTTTATTCGACATCCGAGAATCATAGCAGCGGCTTGGATCTTCCAGCAAGCTGACACCCGATTGATCGACTATGATTCAATCTGGCACTAATGCCATGGAACGCGTAGAATACTACCCGTGACACGAAACCCCGATGAACTTAGTTGGCAACGTCACGGAGAACGTGTAGTTTACGACAGTCCGTGGATTACAGTTCGATTGGCAGATGTAACTTCGCCCGATGGCGCAAGGTTTGAACATCACACAGTCAAGCTTCACCATGTCGCAATCGCATTGATCTTGAACGAAAATGATGAAGTCCTAACGCTTTGGCGACATCGATTCGCCGTTGACCAGTGGGGATACGAATTGATCGGCGGCCTTGTCGAGGACGGTGAAGACCCTGCCTATACCGCAGAGCGGGAAGCCATTGAAGAAACCGGTTGGCGCCCTATCGGAGAACCCGAAAATATTGCAACTTTTCAACCGCTGCCTGGGATGATAGACGCACCCATACATACTTACGTGTGGCACCAGGCCGAGAAGATCGGCGAGCCAACAGACAAGGAAGAAGCAGCGAGGATAGAATGGATTCCGGTTGGCCAAATGCTTGACCTTATAAAGCACGGAAAAGTTCTCGGAGCCGGGGCCATCGTGCCGATTCTTTTCTACCTAGCCTCACATGACACGGGGAACTTCGGGGTCAGCTAGCTCGAATTTGGCGAGACGCCGCTGTTGACGATCGGACCCGATACGTGAGGCCAGTTGCTTTGCTTTGCGCACATAGTCGAGCGCTTCCGTCCTGCTACCCGCCGCCGCGTAGGCAAAAGCCAAGTCAACGTACATGCTTAGTTGGCCACGAATGGCACCGCGTGGCGATGAGTCCAGTTCGTGTGCCGCTGCTGTCAAGTTTTTGATTGTGTCATGGCTTTCTAGTCGCAGAAGAGCACTTCCCCTCCAACGGGCCAGATGACCATCGTTCATGAGCAAGAAGGGTAGCTCGGGGTCAATCGGGTGTGATGGGAGGAGAAGCCGAGCCTCGTCAAAGGTGCGCAAAGAAGCGCTCCGGTTCCCTGTGGCGGCCAAGCCTTCGCCGTGTGCTGCTGCAAGCCAGCTTCGTAGGAGTGATGGGGCTCGGTTTTCTGCTATGTGGCGCGCGTATTCGATGAGTTCGACTGCTGCGGCTGGTTCGCCTATGTCGAGGAGGATCACGGCCTGTTGGGCTACGGCGTGCGCGAGGAGGTAAGGCGAGTCCGCTTCTCGTGCGGAGACTTTGGCGTCCTCGTGGTATTGCCAGGCCTGGAGTTGCGAGCCACGGTCCAGGGCGGTCCAGCCTGCGAGGGTTCGGGCGTCGGTGAGGATCGCTGCCAGGCGTTCGCGGTGTTGGGGGCGGACGCTGAAGGCTCGGACGCTCTCCATTTGGCGGACCAGGTTGTTTAGTTGGTCTAGGACCACGATGGCGCCGAAGTGTTGGTCGGAGGCTCGTAGGTCGTTGACCTGGCGTTGGAACAGGTCGAGGGTTTCGGAGTCGATGCTGCGGGCGACGGTCAGGCGGTCGCGGAGTTCTTCTGCCGACTCGTTTTGGGGTTCCGGTGGGAAGCCCAGTTCCTCGTTTGTTCGGCCGTAGAACTCTCGAAAGAGGCGGCGGTAGCCTGGGTCCGTCACCTCTACCCGGCCGTTCTCCCAGCGGGAAAGCATGACCGGTAGGGCCGACTCGCCGGCTACCGTCATGCCTAGCGCTCTGGCCCTGGTTGTGATGAAGTGGATCACTTGGGCCTGCGTGCGGCCTGACTCCCTGCGGATCGCCTGGAGTCGGGTCGGTGGTGTGCTTCCCCGGCTTTGCGCTGGCACGTCGTCCCCTGTCCCCTAGGGTCGTGACCTGCGTGGCTAACTCGACTTAACAGCCGTCGGGTTAGGTCCTGCCAATTACTTCCACCCCTTGCTGCGCGGTCTGCTGTTCGCATGGAAGCGACACGGAGACCGGATGACGACTACCGCGGACTAGTTCTTTCTTCGCTGGTCGTCATCGAGTTTGTTGGTGAGCGTGCCGAGTTGGGCACGCAGTCCGCGAATCTCGCGGATGATGGTGTTGAGCAGCGGGATTATCGGGTTTTCGGTGGGGACCGTGTTCTCTGCCGATTCCGGCGGGGTTTTGCCGGTGAGTACCGCTGTCAGGTGCTGAGGGTGCCAGTCGAGGGCGATCGACAGGGCTTCGAGCGTGCGCGGGTTGCGGCGGCGCTGGATTCGGGCCTGTTGGATCTCGCGGACGATTGCGAGCGAGACTCCCGACTTCTCCGCCAGTTCCCGCTGCTTCAGCGCCAGTTCGGCCGCACGGGCGTTGACCGCCTCCGCGACGGCCGACCAATCCTCTGCCACGTACGCCTCCGTGCTCCGCCTCAGCGCCGACGTTAGCGCGCAGATCAGGCCGCGAGTGGAGCAAAGACTGACATCAGCGGCTATTGAGCCATTATCAACGCCTATGTCAGCGCTTCGGAGCGGTGAAATCAGTCTTCCGGAGGTGTGACCAATGAGTGCTGCAAGTGGGGCGGGTGGCAGCTCGCCGTTGTTCTACACAGTCGCCGAGGCCGCGCGAATCCTGCGGGTCGACGCGGCGACCGTCTACCGGGCGATTCGGGAGAACGCGTTTCCCGCTGTCCGGCTTCGGACCCGGTACGTCGTGCCGGCTCGGGCGGTCGAAGAGCTGGCCGAACAAGCCGCTGCGTCGGGTGAGGTCGTGGACGTCGCGCGGCTCGCTGCGGATCGGCGCAACGCTCGCGAGGTACGGCGGTTGGCCGGGGGTGCGCCGTGGTGAACCCGGAGGACTACTACGAGATCGTCGCGGCCGACCTCGACCGGTACGCCCAGGTTCCCGACGACGTGCTGTTGGAGATCGTCACGCGGGACGGGCGGTGCATGTGGCTCGTGGCCGAGGACAAGCCGATTGGGGACGGGGAGGAGTTGAGCGAACAGGAGCTGGCGGCGCGGGTGTGCGCGGGGTGCACGGTGCGGGCGGCTTGCCTGGAGTTGGAGTTGCGGACGGGTGGGGCCGACACGGTCGGCGTGTGGGGTGGCCTGGCTGAGGACGACCGGCGTGCGCTGTACCGGGTCTGGCTCGTACGGCGGGAAGGTGGGGAGTCGTCATGAGCGTGGAACTGACGGCCACCCAGGTTCTTGCCGGGTTCGGCGGGTTCGTGGTCCTGGTGCTCGCGTGGCGGGCCGGTGGTCGACGGTCTCGCAGGGCGGCTGACGCGGCACGGGGTGGTGCGCGGTTGCTGTCGCTCGCGGGGCGGGTAGTGGTCACGGCGGGTGCGATCGTGGGTGTTCAGTGGCTGGTGATCACCCACGGGCGGAACACCACGTTGGTGTGGGTGGTGTTGGGGCTGCCGGCGCTCTTCGCCGCCTACACCCTCACCAGGGCGCTCACGGTCGCCACGCACGACCGGCGGGACGGTCGGCGATGAGTCGGAACGGGAAAGGGGTGGTCGCCTTCGGGCGGCCACCCGCCCGCCCGGCGTGGTGGCGGCGGGTCACGGCTCTGGCTGCGCGTGGGCTCATGGCGGCCGGGTTGAGGCTGCCTCCGCGGTTCCTGCGGGCGGTGGTCCGCGGACTTGTGGTGACGTGGCGGTGGTGGCGGGCGTGGGTTCGGGTCGCGGACTACCGGCGAGCCGCGGAGGCGTCGGAGAAGTTGGCCGACAAGTTCGGGGACATCCGGGCGCTGGCCTTGTTCCGGTGGAAGGTCACCGGCTCCGTTCTGACGGTCGCCTCGGTGGTGGTCGCGGTGGGACACCTCTTCTACGGACCGGTGGTCCTCTGGGCGGCAGGCGCTGCGCTGTCGGTGGTCTTGGCCGTGCTGGGGAGGAGGAAGGACGGCGCACCGGGACGTAAACCGGTGCTCTCCGGGCCGCGTGCGTTGACGTGGACGATGGACCCGGGCGTGCTCGTGGAGGCGTTCCGGGACGCGAAGCTCATCGGCAAGGACGAGTCGCTCCGGTTGGTCGAACGCACGGCGCGGCACGGAGACGGGTGGGCGGTCACGCTCGATCTACCCGCCACGCGCAAGGCGGTGGACGTGGTGCGGAACCGGGACGCGTTGGCGTCGGCGCTCGCGGTGGACGAGGTTCAGCTCGCCGTGGAACGTGTTCGTGGCAACGGAGGCCACGCGGGCAGGGTGGCGCTGTGGGTTGCGGACGTGGACCCGTATGACTCGCCGCCACACCGGACTCCGCTGGTGGACGCCGAGCGGTGGGACGCGTGGCGGCCGGTGCCGTTCGGGCGGGACGCGCGGGGGCGGGCCGTGGAGCTGCCGCTGGTGTGGACGTCGTTGCTCGTGGGCGCGATTCCCAGGCAGGGCAAGACTTTCGCTGCACGGTTGGCGGTCACGGGCTTGATCCTCGATCCGTTCACGCGGCTGTACGTCGCGGACTTCAAGGCGGGCAAGGACTGGCACGCCGCGGCACGGGTGGCGCACCGGTTCATGTCCGGTGACGAGCCAGGTCACGTCCTGGTTCTCGTGGACTGGCTGGTGGAGCTGATCGGCGAAGTCCAACGGCGGTACGGGCGGATGCGCGAGTTGGACGACGACGTGTGCCCGGAGTCGAAGATCACCCCGACCATGTCCCGAGACCCCGAGTTGGACATGCCGGTGACCGCGATCGTCGTGGACGAAGTGCAGATCCCCTTGGAGGACAGGACATCCCTGGAGGTTCAGGGGCGCAAGCTGACCGCCGGTGAGTACGTGGGCGAGCTGTTGACGTGGCTCGCCAGGAAGGGGCCTGCGGCCGGGGTCGTGCTGGTGTTGGCCACTCAACGGCCGGACTCCAGGACCATCCCGTCGAGCCTGCGCGCGGTGATGGGGTCGCGGTTCGCGTTGCGGGTCATGGACTGGCGCGACAGCAACATCGTGCTGGGCGACCAGATGAACACGCGCGGGTACGACAGCAGCCGGTTGTCCGCTTCCCACAAGGGAGTGGGCATCCTGCGGCCGGACGGGGACACCGCCGGACCCGAGGTGCTCGCCACGACCGTGCGGACCTACTACATGCCCAACGAGGACTGGCGGGTCGTCTGCGACCGGGGCCGGGCGTCCCGGGAAGCCGAAGGCACGTTGACCGGGCACGCCGTCGGACGCGATCTCACGCCCGTGGCACGGGCCATCGGAACCCGGTCCGACGGGCCTGGCCTACCCGAGCCGCTTCAGTCCGTCGTGGACTACCTGGGCGCGGACGAACGCGAGTTCGTGCCCACGGCCGAACTCACGGAAGCACTGGAGGTCGAGCCGAAGACGTTCGGAGTGCGGATGGCGGAACTCGGGTGCCCGCCGACCCGCGACCGCATCACGACCGCACACGGCCTCCGGCAAGTGCGCGGCTACGCGACAGCCGAGATCAGGGCGGCGGCACGCCGGCACCGAGCGATCGACGGTGAAGTGGTCGACGGCTGACCTGTCACACAGCGGCAGGGCCGACCCGTCACGTGTCACACGACGTGTGACGGGTCGGCCCTGCCATGAGCAGCGGAAACGTTCGTTGTGACGGGTGGGACGGGTGCCGGCACCCGTCCCGTCGACGCCGTTCAGTCCACCATGAACAGGTCATCGAACTGCATGGGGGCGAGCGCGGTCAGCGCGCCGCCGATGAACGCCGGCCCGGGTTGGATCTCGCCGGTCTTCACGCGCATCACCGTGGAACGGTTGAGATCCATCGCTTTGGCCAACGCGTAGTCGGAGCCGAATCCGGCGAGCCGTGCCGCCTTCACGAAGGCCAGGCTGCGGAGTTTGATCGTGTGCGGCATGAGCGCCCTCCCTGGGCCGGGGGTGGAACGGGGGTGTCGCCGGGGCTGACGGTCCCGGCGACACCCCGGGCTCACGAACCCTGCGGTGCCCACTCGGGCGGCAGGGCTGACGGGTCGCGGAGGATCGCCTGCACCACGAGATCCGGCGCGACGCGCACCGACCGCACCGTGCACTCGTCCACCGCGAAGTGCGCGACGGCGCGATCCACCGTTTCCAGGCTCGCGCGGAACCGGCCGTCCACCGAGATGACCTCGACGTGACCGGGGAAGGACATCCCCCACGCCACCACGTGGGCGTTCGGCTCGTGCGCCTGGTCCTGCACGATCGCGAACAGGCCGGGCGCGTTGCGCAGGACCATGTCCTGCACCGTGCGCTCGTAAACCTCCGGGTCGCGCAGGGCATCCAGGTAGGGGTTCGCCTCGTCGTCCCCGCCGTCGTTCTCGTCCGCCAGTGCGGTCGTCATGTGGTACCTCCCGATCGATCGTCACCACTCGACCGAGTGGTGAATTCGCTGAAGTCAGCTTGTCGGGAGATAGAGCGAGAATAAATGTCCAGCCAGTGCCCACTGCTGCCCTTTCAGGCCCTAAGCTTGTCAGCGCTGACATCGGCGACTGGAGGTGAACCGATGGATCATGGCCGCAGCCGGACCCTGTTCGGCGAACTGCTGAGGGAACGAGGGCAGACCGCCGAGGAGTTCAGCGAGTACGCCAACGCGTACGCGCACGAGCACCACATTTCGGCGACGTTGAGCGTTCGCCACGTGCATCGCCTGACCCAGGGTCGTAGAGAGGACGGCAAGCCCCTGGGTGCGTTGCGCGCAGGCACCAGGCGACTGCTCGAAGAACTCTTCGACACTCCCGCCGATGTGCTGCTCACGCCGGTGATCGCTCAGCTTCAACCACCTTCCGACGAGGGGTTGGAATTGCGCGCACGGTTGGCAGCAGGACGTCGGGTCGATCTTCAGACCGTTGCCCTCATGCAACAGAAGTTGGACCTCACGCGGGTCATCGACCGGCGCTTGGGCGCAACGTCGCTCACGGACGACCTCTGCGGGCAGATCAGCTTCATGTGGCGATTGCTCACCGACGTGGTCGACCACCCGGTGCGGACCGAACTCGCCCGGGTGCTGGTCGACGCCTCGACGCTCGCCGGGTGGCAGTCGCTCGACCAAGGCCGACCGGTGGACGCGTGGCAGCACTACGACCGGGCGCGCGGTGCGGCGAGGGTTGCGGAGTCGCCGGCCCTCGACGCCTACGCGTGCGCCGGACAGGCAGTTGTGTTGCTCGACGTCCAGGACACCGCGACCGCCGTCGAACTCACGCGGTACGCGTGCGGGATAGCGCGAAACAGCGCTCCACGGCTGTTGTCCTCCTGGCTGACCGCCGCTCACGGAGAGGCGTTGGCGGCGGCAGGAGAACGGGAGGCGAGCCTACGGGCGTTCGAGGAGGCCGCACGGACGATGCCGGTCGAGTCGGACACGTCGTTCCTGGTCTTCGACCACACCCATCTCGACCGGTGGCGTGGAAGCGCACTCGCCAGGCTCGGCGACGTCGAAGCCGTGGACTTGCTGTCCAGGGTGCTGGACGAACTGGACCCCACCTTCACCCGTGCGGAAACCGCGCTGCGGGTCGACCTGTCCCAGGTGCTGTCGTGGAACGGGAACGACGAGGAGGCGATGGCGCACGCGGAACGCGCGCGACTGCTCGCCACCCAGGTGGGATCAGCCAGACAACGGCGGCGGCTCGACGCCTTGGCCTGCTGACCTCTTGGCGCGGCGCTTCGGCATCCGGGCGCCCAGGATCTCGGCGGCTTTGCGATCGGACGCGGCCACCCACGCGGCGTAGACGCGCAACGTCGTCGCCCCTCCCCCGCCGTGGCCAAGCCGGCCGGCCACCGTGCGGAGGTCTACGCCGGCGGTCAGCAGTTCGGTCGCCGAGTAGTGGCGCAACGCGTGGATATGGGTGTCGATCTTGAGGCGTTCGGCCATGTCCTTGTAGCGGCTGGACACCGCGTGCGGCGAGTACGGAACCGTGGGATCGGCGTTCCGCACGCCCATGAACACGTACATGTCCCGGGTCAGCTCAACCCCCAGTTCCGCCATGCGGTCGCGGCACCGCTGACGGTGTTCCATGAGCAGCACAAGGGTTTCGTTGTCCAACGCGATCCGACGAATCTGATGGGTCTTGGTGTCCTTCTCCTTGCCCACCCCACGCCGCAGGGTGTAGCTGCGCCGGATCTCGACCATGCCTTCCTCAAGGTCCACATGGGACCAGCGCAACGCGCAGACCTCACCGCGACGCACGCCGGTGGTCATCACCAGCCACACGAGGGTGCCGAAGTCCTCGTCCAGTTCGAACGCCGATTCGGCGAGCCGGGCCGCGTCGGCGGGCGACGGCGGATCGGGTTGCGGCGGCTTCTGCTTCGGTTTCTGCGCCACCTTCGCGGGATTCGCGGTGATCCACTCCCACCGCACGGCCGCGTTCAGCACGCCGCTGATGATCGCGTGCACCTGCCGGATGGAGGACGAGGCCATGGGCCGGCACTTGTGCGCCTTGCACTTCCGCTCGACGCAGTCGTGCTTGTTCTTCACCTTGTGCTCCACGAACGGCTTGCCGTCGCAGCGGACGCGGCACCGACGCAATTCGGCGTACAGGTTCTCCAGCGTCAGCGCGGTCAACTTCCGCACCTGCGCACCGCCGAGGACCGGCCGAATGGTGCGCTCGATGTACCCGACGTAGCCGTCACGCGTGGTGTCCTCCAATTCGGCGGTGCGCAACCACTCGTCAATGGCGTGCGAGAACGTGACGGTCGTGCTCGTGGAACGCTGCTGGTCGACCTGCGCCAACAGGCGCGTCATCGTCTTGTCGGCAACCTTGTACGCGGCGCGGTCGGTGCCTTTCACCGACTCGGTGAGGTACACATCGCGGCCGGTGACCGGATCTTTGCCCGCGAACACGCGGACCTGAAGGGAGTTGCCACGAGTTCGGACGCTGCCCCGCTTCCGACGGCCATCCGAGGTGTCTTCGCTGGTCATGACCCCATGGTGACTTAACGGTTCATGGACAGCCACATGGACAGTTGATCTTCATTCGATCTTGAAAAGGCGAGTTTCGCCTGCGTGACGTGGTAGGGCGGGTGGGGCTCGAACCCACGACCTGACGGATTATGAGTCCGCTGCTCTGACCAGCTGAGCTACCGCCCCCTGATGTGCGGTTCAGGAGGGTACAGATCGGAGCGCGTCTCGTCCCGGCAACCCGGTGGCACGTGACCAAGCCGTGCTACGGGGCGCCCAGGTCGGAGGGGTGGTAGCCGGTCGGGTAGCCGCGGTACGTGCGGTTTTTCGGTTGGGTGGTCAGGGTGGACGCGCGGCGGGGCGGGAGGTGGCGGACTACGTGGGACCGCAGTTTCAGGGCGGTTCCGGTCAGGAGGGTGACGGTGGGTGAGGGGCGGGGGAAGCCGAAGGCCCTCGACATCCTCGGGTCGAGGAAGGAGAGGATCGCGGTTCTCGTCGCGCGGGCCGGGATCAGCGGGTACCACGAGCAGAACAGGTCGATCGTGTACGTGCCGATGGCCCTGTTCGTGTCGCTGTACACGAACTCGCGCTCCTCGAACTCCTCCTTGAAGCGGCGGAACTCGGCGTAGTCCCGCGGGATGTCCTTCACGCCCATCCGGGCGCCCACCTCGCGGTAGAAGTGGAAGGCGGCGAGGGCCTCGTGGTCCGACGGCGGGCGCCAGCCGAACCTCGTCAGCCAGTCGACCGGGTCGTACACGAACGTGGACAGCACGTAGCGCAGGTCGTCGTTCGCGATGGCGTACCGGCCGTGCAGGCGGTTCACCACGCGCAGCGCCTCCTTGCCGCGCGGCGAGTCGTAGCCGTGCTCCACGAGTTCCGCCATCAGCAGCGCGGTGTCGTCGTAGCGCTTCTGCGGGCGTTTCGCGAACTCGCCGGTACGCGCCAACAGCCCCGATATCGACGGCACGCAGTAGGTCCGGAACAACGCGAACTCCAGCGCCTTCACGTAGTCCCACGGGAACTCGTAACCCGACGACAGGCGCAGGATCTCGTGGTGGTCGGCCACCGGGTCCAGCGACTCGATGCGGCGGAGGGTGGCGTAGCGGTCGGGCACGGTGCCAGCATCCCAGGCGCGGAGCACGCGCGGGGAAGCCGTTGCGCCGAACAGGTGTGAGCGGCCGAGGGCGGGGGAACCCGTGGGCGGTGGACAAGCACGGACAAGCACGGACAAGCACGGAAAAGACCGAGGACCCCGTCGGGGAACGGGGTCCTCGGTCGTGCGCTCCCCCAACTGGATTCGAACCAGTAACCCTTCGATTAACAGTCGAATGCTCTGCCGTTGAGCTATGGGGGAATGTTCTGTTGTAGCGCCGGGGTGGCCCCGACGAGAGACAACTATAGAGCATGCCGACGGGTGCTCGCGCACACCCCCCTCGCTGTGCGGCAGTATGGGAGTTGACCAGGCACGATGGGACGAGAGGACCAGTCATGAAGGCCATCCTGTTCGGCGTCGCGGTCGGGTACGTCCTGGGCGCTCGCGCCGGGCGCGAGCGCTACGACCAGATCGCCCGCGCCTTCCGCGCGCTGACCGACCACCCCGCGGTGCAGGGCGCGGCCGGCGTGGTGCGGGCGAAGGTGGGCGAGAAGACCGGGTTCGGCCGGAAGACGGGCAGCCGGACCATCGCGACCAACGGGCACCGGCCCGATCCCGTCATCCCCAGGGCGAACTGAGCCCGACCACGCCGGGCCGCAGCACCTTCGCGTACACGCCGAAGGTGAGGTCGTGCCCGGCGAGGGCTTTCAGGGCGGCGGCGCCGACCATCACGCAGCGGGTGGCCGGGCCGACCACCTCGAACTCGGCGTCGCCCGCGGTGAACCGGCGGCCGGCCCACGCGTCCTCGACGCGGTCCGCGCCCGGCGCGTCGACCACCACGTTCGCCCGCACGGTCCGCCAGTCCACGCCCAGCCACCGCAACGAGGCCGTGGTGACCACGTGCACGGGGTGTTCGTCGTGGTGGCGCACGGCACCCTCCGGCGCGATCTCCACCGGCCTGCCCACCACCTCCGACACCAGCGCGGCCAACCCCGGGTCCGACACCGGGAACGCGCGGCCGTCGGGCAGGGTCAGCTCCGCCTCGTCGCCGACCATCCGGGCGGACATCTCGGGAAGGCGCGGCAGCCGGACGAACCGCCGGGTGGTCTTGCCCGAGCCGAACCGGCCCTCGGGGGTGCGCAGCGCCCACCAGCGGTCGTGACGCGCGCCGCGCGGTCCGAACGCCAACTCCGGGAGTTCCTCGCCGCGCACCGACTTCACCGGGTAGCGGCCCAGCGCGACGACCTTCACGGCACCCGCGCCACGGCGAAGATCCGGCGGAACGGGAACCAGGTCGTGCCGTCGGGGCGGACCGGGTAGGCCGCGCGCAGCAACGGCGCCAGCTCGCCGCGGAAGCGCGCCCACCCGGCGTCGTCCAGCGCCGCCCTGACCGGGCGCAGCGCGGTGCCGGTGATCCACTCCAGGACCGCGTCGGCACCGGTGAGCCGCTGGAGGTACGTGGTCTCCCAGACGTCCGCCTCGGCCTCCGCCAGCACCTCGGCGTACCCCTCCGGCTCCAGCACCGGCGCACGCCGCAGCAGGCCGCCCAGGGCGGGCCAGGAGGCGTCCACGAGGTCGTGCACCACCCGGTGCGAGGGTCCCGCGAAGTTGCCCGGCACCTGCATCGCGAGCCACGCGCCGGACGGCAGCGCGCGCACCCACCCGCGCAGCAGGTCCTCGTGCCCCGGCACCCACTGGAGCACCGCGTTGGTCACCACCACGTCGGTGTCCGGCGCGGGCGTCCACGTGGCGACGTCGGCGACCTCCGCGTCCAGCCCGCGACCCCGGGCCGCCTCGACCATCTCCGGCGAGGAGTCCAGCGCCTCCACCACGGCGTCCGGCCAGCGGGCCGCCAGCGACGTGGTCAGGTTGCCCGGACCGCAGCCCAGGTCGACCACCCGCCGGGGCCGCTCGGCGCCGACCCTCGCCACCAGCTCGTGGAACGGCCTCGACCGGTGGTCGGCGAACGCCAGGTACCTCCCGGGATCCCACACGGCACACCCCCGTCGTAGCAGTACGCCCGTACTGTTACGAACTCTACGCCGGTCAGCGGTCCGCGCGCAGCCCCGCGAGCTTCTCCGCGACGCCGGCCGCGACCCGCCGCACCTCGACCAGGTCCGCATCCGGGTCCGGCCGCACGTGCAGCACCACACCGTCCCGACCGGGCACCTTGCGCTGCACGAACCACGCCCGCAGCGCGTCCTGCCGCTCGCTGGTCCTGATCGCGCCGGTCACCCGCGCGTAGACCACCTCGGGCACCTTGCGCGGGTCGGCCAGCGGGAACCGGACGGGCGGCAGGTCGCGCAGCAGCACGGCCCGGCCCGCCTCCTCGCTCTCCTCGGCCTCGATCACCACCAGCGCGCCGCCGGACCAGGTCGCCTTGCTGACCAGGTGCCAGCCCAGCCGGCGCGGAGCGGCACCGGGCAGCCACAGGCCGAACGTGGTGGCGACCAGCCACCCGTCGCCCACCGCGGCCCACGCCAGCACGTGCTCGTCCTTGGCCAGGGCGCCGGTGAACCCCTTCGGCGCGCCGGACCCGAAAACCCTCCGCAGCGCTCCCGTCACAGCCCGCCCACCGCCTGTTCGCCCAGTTCCTTGTGGTAGGACTCCAACGCGATCAGGTCGCCGAACAGCGCGCGGTACTCGTCGGCCTCGTCGATCGGCGACACCCGCCGCAGCCGCGACTTGATCTCGGTGATCTGGTTGGCCACCAGCAGCTGCTGCAACCTGGTGAGCACCGACTGCACGTACCGGTACTCGTCGGACGCCTTGGTCTGCAACGGTTCCACGGCCAGCTCGGTCAGCACCGAGCGCACCGACTGCGGTCCGCACGCCTGCGCCACCGCGTCCACGAACACCGGCGCGGACAGGCCGCAGGACGCGCCGCCCGCCTCCCGGATCGCCTGGTGCAGCGCCAGGTACGCGGGGTGGGTGAACGCCTCGTCGGGCAGCGAGTCGTAGTACGGCCCGGCCATCTCGGGCAGTTGCAGCGCCGACTTCAGCGCCTCGCGCTGGTGCCAGAGCCGCGGGTCGCGCGGGTCGGGTCGGGTCGGGCCGTCCACGTCGACGGCGAGCGCGCCCTGGTTCGGGTCCGCGGGCCTGGCCCGCCCGGCGGCCTTGGGCCCGCCGCCGTTCGCGGTCTCCCGGACCCGGCGCACCACGGTGGACTCGTCCTCCCAGCCCACCCACCAGGCGAGCCGGGTCGCGTAGCCGTCGCGCTTGGAGCGGTCCTTGATCTGCGCCACGAACGGGACCATCTTCTTGAGCGCCTCGACCCGGCCGTCGACCGAGTCCAGGTCGTAGTCGCGCAGCTTGCTCTTGATCGCGAACTCGAACAGCGGCGTGCGCCGGGCGACCAGGTCGCGCACCGCCACGTCGCCCTTCTCCTGGCGCAGCTCGCACGGGTCCATGCCGTCCGGCGCGATCGCGATGTAGGTCTGCGCGGAGAACTGCTGCTCGCCGTCGAACGCCTTGAGCGCCGCCTTCTGGCCCGCCGCGTCGCCGTCGAAGGTGAAGATCACCTCGCCGTCCAGGTCGTCGTCGATCAGCAGCCGCCGCAACACGTTCATGTGGTCGGCGCCGAACGCCGTGCCGCAGGACGCGACCGCCGTCGGCACGCCCGCGAGGTGCATCGCCATCACGTCGGTGTAGCCCTCGACCACCACGGCCTGGCGCCGCTTGGCGATCTCCCGCTTGGCCAGGTCCAGCCCGAACAGCACGTGCGACTTCTTGTAGATCGGGCTCTCGCTGGTGTTGAGGTACTTGGCCTGGATCGGGTCGTCCTCGAAGATCCGGCGCGCGCCGAAGCCGACCACGTCGCCGCCCAGGTCCCGGATCGGCCACAGCAGCCGGCGGTGGAACCGGTCGATCGGCCCCTGCCTGCCCTCCTTGGTCAGCTGGGACTTGATCAGCTCGGTCAGCTCGAAACCCTTGTTCAGCAGGTGCTTGGTGAGCTTGTCCCACCCGCCGGGGGCGAACCCGCAGCCGAACCGGCGCGCGGCGGCCTCATCGAAACCGCGCTGCGCCAGGAACTCCCGGGCCGCCATCGCGTCCGGGGTCGCCAACTGCTCGGCGTAGAACTCGGCCGCCACGCGGTGCGCCTCGATCAGCCGGGACCGGGTGCCCCGGTCGCGCTGCACGGTCGCGCCGCCGCCCTCGTAGGTCAGCTGGATGCCCGCGCGGTCGGCGAGCCGCTCGACGGCCTCCACGAAGCCGAGGTGCTCGATCTTCATCACGAACGCGATGACGTCGCCGCCCTCGCCGCAGCCGAAGCAGTGGTACGTGCCGTGCGTGGGGCGGACGTTGAAGCTCGGCGACTTCTCGTCGTGGAACGGGCAGAGGCCCTTGAGCGCCCCGCCACCCGCCCGGCGCAGCGACACGTGGTCGCCGACCACTTCGTCCACGCGGCTGCGGTCACGCACCAGCGCGATGTCGCTCTCCCGGATGCGTCCTGCCACGGTCGCCGAGTCTAGTGCCGGCACACTGGGAGCCGTGACCGCCGCCGAGGAGACCCCGGAGACCCTGGCCGGCGCGTTCTCCGGGCACCGCGCGCACCTGGTCGGCGTGGCCTACCGGCTGACCGGCAGCGTGTCGGACGCCGAGGACGCCGTGCAGGAGGCGTGGCTGCGGCTGTCGTCCGGGCCCGCCGAGGGCGTCCGGGACCTGCGCGCGTGGCTGACCACGGTGGTGGGCCGGATCTGCCTGGACCGGCTGCGGTCGGCCGCGGTGCGGCGCGAGCGGTACGTGGGCTCGTGGCTGCCCGAACCGCTGGTGACCGCGTGGGCGGACGACCCGCTCGAGTCCGTGGTGCGCGACGACGGCGTGCGGATGGCGGCACTGGTGGTGCTGGACCGGCTCACGCCCGAGCAGCGGGTGTCGGTCGTGCTGCACGACGCGTTCGGCGTGCCGTTCGAGGAGGTCGGCGCGGTGCTGGGCTGCCCGGAGGCGACCGCGCGCCAGCACGCCTCGAGGGGCAGGCGGGCCGCGGCGGCCGCTCCCCCGCCGCCCAGGGTCGCCCTGGACGAGCAGCGCGAGGTGCTGGAGCGGTTCGTGGCCGCGCTGGCGAGCGGCGACGTGGACGCGGTGGTCTCGCTGCTGCACCCGGACGTCGTGGTGACCGGCGACGGCGGCGGCAAGGCGCGCACCGCGGTGCACGCGGTGGCGGGCGCGGACAAGGTCGCCCGGTTCGCGCTGGGGCTGCTGCGCAAGTACGGCGGACTCGGCGCGACGGTGCCCGTCCTGGTCAACGGCGACCTCGGGCTCAAGGTGCCGGGCGACGGCGAGCTCTCCGCGCGGATCAACGCGTTCGCGCTGCTCGACGGCCTGATCGTGGCGATCTACGACGTGGCGAACCCGGACAAGCTGCGCCACATCGAGTTCTGATCGACACTGCACGGAGTATCCGGCCCGACACCCGGAGTGAGCCTTCCGGTAGATCCGCTCCGGTCCGGACCTCGATACGGTCGACGGACGCCGCCTTGTGATCGTCGAGGAGGACGTCCCCCATGAGCGAAGAACACGAGTACGGCACGTCGCGGCGGGTTTTCATCGCCGGCGCGGCGGTCGCGGCGGTGGCCGGTGTCGGACTGGCCGCGAGCGGCACCGCGGCGCAGGGCGCGGCACTGCCCCTGACGCCGCAGTGCACCGACGGGCACGACACGCCGCCGGTGATCGAGGGCCCGTACTTCCGGCGCAACTCACCGCTGCGCACCAACCTGCGGACCACCGGCGTGACCGGGGTCCTGTTGAGCCTGACCGGTTTCGTCTACGACATCCGGTGCCGGCCGCTGGCCAACGTGCTGCTGGACTTCTGGCAGGCCGACCAGCGCGGCGAGTACGACAACACCACCTCGGCCTACCGGGGTCGCGGGCACCAGTTCACCGGCAAGGACGGCTCGTACACGCTGGAGACGATCGTGCCCAAGGACTACCCGGGCCGGACGCCGCACATCCACGTGAAGGTGCAGGCGCCCGGCGGGCCGATCCTCACGACGCAGCTGTACTTCCCGGGCACCACGAGGGCGTACGGGATGAACGTCGCGCAGCTCAACCAGCGCGACGCGTACTACATCACCCAGACCGTGATCACCCTCGGCACGCTGACCTCCAACCGGTACCCGGCCAAGTTCGACTTCGTGGTCGGCGTCTGACGCCCGGGAGGTGGCCGTCCGGGAGACACGGCCACCTCGCGGGGAGCGGGCTCACGGTCGGACGACCTGGGCCAGGAAGTAGATCGCGCCGGTCCGCTCGTGCCGCACCAGCAGCAGGTGCGGCCGGTCCACCCGCACGGTGACCGGAGGCTCGGTCGGCTGGAACGACGTCAGGCGCATGGTCAGCGCGGTCGCCGCCGCGCCCTCCAGACCCTGCTCGTCCAACCGCAGCACGGCCTCGTGCAGCGCCTCGTCCACGTACAGCCGCGGATCGGGGCTCAACCCGGTCAGGTCGGCGTCGCGGGTGAACAGCGCGCGCACGCCCACGGAGCGCAGCGCGTCGGTCAGCGGGGTGGTGGCGGTCAGGTCCAGTCGCGGCAGGAACAGCTCGACCTGCGCCCAGTCCAGCGCGGTCAGCGCGTCGCGGACCCCGTCCAGCGGGCCGAGGTCGGCGGCGGGCAGCAGCACGACCGCCTCCAGGCCACCGCGCGCGGGCAGCGCCACGGCCTCCCAGCCGGCCGTGCGGGCGTAGCGCAGCCGACCCTCGCGGCGCATGGTCGGCACGTCGCCGACGCCGCGGAACTGCCGGTCGGCGGTGTCGTGCGCGGGGAACTCGGCGGTCCAGCCCGCTTTCAGGTACAGCGCGTTGACCAGCGTCGCGACCGTGTCCGCCTTGATCGACCCGGACGGCAGCAGTTCGGGCACCAGACCCCGGGTGGTGTCGGCGACGTCGGCGTTGATCGTCTTGCGGACGCCCTCGGGGTCGGTGGTGAACGGCGCCTGGCGCACCCGACCGCCCGGCCACCGCGCCAACCCGGTCAGGAACTCCTCCTCCAGCGGCAGCCCGTCCCACGCCCACAGCGTGTTGGCGACCGCGAACTCCGCGTCCCGGCCCGGCTCGGACTCCCGCAGCAGCGCGGTGTTCCCTTGTCCGACAAGGGTTTCCAGCTCCCGCCGGGTCGTGCCGCGGGCCGCGTCGGCGGCCAGGCCGAGCGCACTGGCCACCGAGTAGGGCGACCAGCACGCGTTCGCCGCGCGGTCGGGCGCGACGGCGTCGTGCAGGGTGAGGGCGAACGTCAGGTGGGCTCGATCAGGCACGGGGTCTCCTGGATCAGGTCGGTTCGTCCGGGGTGTGGCGGCGGGGCACGGCGTCGGCCCCGGTCACCACCCGAGTGTGCCACCGGTCACACGCGGGCGGTCAGGTTGCGGTGCCACGCCACCGCCTGCGCGTCGGTGAGCAGCGCGACCTGGTCCACGACCACCCGCAGCCGCGCGGCGTCGTCGGCGGCCGCGGCGAAGGCCGGTCCGAACGCCGGGTCCAGGGCGTCGGGCGCGCGCTCCAGCAGGCCGCGCACCAGTTCCGCGACCAGTTCCCGTTGCCCCGCCTGCATCTCCAGCCGCACCGGGTCGCTCATCACGTACCGGACCGCGACCGCCTTGAGCAGCGCCACCTCCGCGGCGACCAGCGGCGGTACCACGAGGTCCGCGGCGTACCGGGTCAGCGGGCCGTCGCCGTGCACGTCCCTGGTCGCGCCGACCGCCGCCGAGGCGAACCGGCCGACCAGGTCGCTGGTCAACTGCTTGAGCGCCACCTGCGCGCCCAGCGAGCCGTCGTACTCGGCCAGTTCGGCGATCACCGGCAGCCGGGACAGTTCCGCCGCCACGTTCTCCAGGGTCGCGCTCGACTCGGGGGAGAAGTGCGCCGCCGCGAGGCACGCGATGACCGTCCGCTCCACCGGGTCGGCCAGCGAGGACAGCCGGATCCGGTGCGCCAACACGCCGTCCTCGACGTCGTGCACCGAGTACGCCACGTCGTCGGCCCAGTCCATGACCTGCGCCTCCAGGCAGCGCCGACCCTCGGGCGCGCCCTCGCGCACCCAGCCGAACACGTCCAGGTCGTCGTCGTACACGCCGAACTTGGCCACACCCGGCCGGCGCGGCCACGGGTACTTCGTCGCCGCGTCCAGGCACGCGCGGGTGAGGTTGAGGCCGCGCGCGGTCTTGGGCTCCAGCCGGGTCAGGATGCGCAGGGTCTGGGCGTTGCCCTCGAACCCGCCGCAGCCCACCGCGAGCGCGTCCAGCGCGCGTTCCCCGTTGTGCCCGAACGGCGGGTGCCCGATGTCGTGCGCGAGACCGGCCGTGTCGACCACGTCGGGGTCGCAGCCCAGTTCCTCGCCGATGCCGCGGCCGATCTGGGCGACCTCCAGCGAGTGGGTCAACCTGGTCCGCGGCACGCCGGTCACCTCGGCGCCCTCGCCCGGTCCGACGACCTGGGTCTTGCCCGCGAGCCGGCGCAGCGCGGCCGAGTGCAGGACCCGCGCGCGGTCGCGGGAGAACGGGGTGCGCGACTCGGTGCGCGCGCCGGGCAGCACCGCGCTCTTGGCCGGCTCGGCCAGCAGCCGCGCCGCGTCGTGCCCGGTGTAGCGCAGGCTCATCCGTCCAGCGTAATCGGGTGCCGGCGGGGTCAGAGCAGGATGCCGTCGAACGCGTCCACCGGCGCCTTCATCAGGTGGTAGTACAGCAGCGCGCCGGTTTCCCGGCGGATGTAGAACAGCTGCGTCTCGCGGGTTTGCACGTTGGGGCCGCTGCGGGTCGGCGACGTCCACGCCTCGAGGCCCTCGTCCTGCGCCATCGTCTTGGCGCGCAACGAGTGCCACGGGTCGGACACGATCACCGCGGTGGTCAGCGACCGGTCGCGGGCGGTCCGCGCGAGGGCCCGGATGCTGCCCAGCGTGTCGCTGCCCTCGCCGATCTCGAGCACCCGGTCGGCGGGAACTCCCCGTTCCACCAACCAGATCCGGCCCGCCTGGCCCTCGGTGAAGTTGTCGCCGGGCTGCCGGCCGCCGGTCGTCGCGATGTAGGAGACGACGCCCTGGTCGTAGAGCCTGCGGGCGTGCTCGAGGCGCGCCGCGAGCACGTCGGAGGGCACGCCGTTGAACTGCGCGGCGCCCAGCACGACGGCCATGTCGGCGTGCGTCCGGTCGTCCTCCCGCGCGACCTGCCACACCCGGAAGGCGGTGCCGCCCACCACGAGGAAACCGATCACCAGTGCGCCGAGGACGACCCGTTGGACCAACCGGCGGACCCTGGCCAGGAACGTTGGAGGCACTCTTGGATAATCCCACACGTCACGCGAAGATCACGCCATGGCAGCTGACCAGCCGACGATCGTGGCCACCTCGGGCGGTTTCCGGGCCGGCCGACGCACGCACCTGGAGTTCGGAAAACTCGTGCACCTGGCCGTCGACCTCTCCGGGGTCCACGGCCGCGCGCCGCGCCTGTGCCACGTCGGCACGGCGTCGGGCGACCAGCGCTCGTGGCACGCCGACATCACCGAGGCGGGCCAGCTCGCGGGGTGGCGGGTCAGCCACCTGAACCTGTTCGGCATGCCGCCGACCGACGACGTCGAGGGCTACGTGCTCGACCACGACGTGGTGTGGGTGGGCGGCGGGTCGGTGGCGAACCTGCTCGCGGTGTGGCAGGTGCACGGCCTCGGCGAGGTGATGCGCACGGCGTGGCGCAACGGGGTCGTGCTGGGCGGCGTGTCGGCGGGCTCGATCTGCTGGTACGTCGGCGGCACCACGGACTCGTTCGGGCCGGAGCTGCGCGTGGTGGACAACGGGCTCGCGTTCCTGCCCTACGGCAGCGGCGTGCACTTCGACAGCGAGCCGGCGCGCCGGCCGCGGGTGCACGAGGCGGTGGCGTCCGGCGCGCTGCCGACGACGCACTGCACCGACGAGGGCGCGGGGTTGGTCTACCACGGCGAGACGCTCGTGGAGGCGGTGTCGGAACTCGGCTCCGGCGGCGCGTACCTGGTCTCCCGCGAGGAAGCTTCAGGAAGCGCACAGGAGCATCCCCTCGACATCAGGCGGTTGTGAAAAGCACCGTTGAGGTGTGGGAAAACGCTGGTGGGTGACGCTTTCGGCACTGCTGCTCGGTATCGCGGCGGTGCTGCTGCCGCACCACGCGTCGGAGGCGACGAAGGTCGGTTTCACCCCGGAGCCGACCGCGGCCGAGGAGCCGCGGGCCGCCGCGCCGCGCACGTCGGCCACCACGACCACCGCTCCGACGACCACCACGACCGGGGCGCCGGCGGTCGACCTGACCGCCGCGGTGGACAAGGCGGTCGCGGCCGCCGGTGACGTCGACCTCGGGTTGGCCGTGCTGGACCTGGACACCGGCGCCGTCGCGGGCAGCCAGGCCGCCGCGCCGTTCCACACCGCGTCGCTGAGCAAGCTGCTGGTGGCGGTGGACGTGCTGGGCGAGAGCGCGGTGAGCGACTCCGACCGTGACCTGCTGACCCGCGCGCTGAGCCGCAGCGACGACGAGGCGATGAACGCGCTGTGGGACGAGCACGACGGCATGGGCGCGGTCGGGCGGGTCGCCGCGCGGGCCGGGCTGACCGCGACGTCGGCGCCCGCGGACCCGACGCAGTGGGGCGACGTGGAGATGTCCGCGGACGACGTCGTCGCGCTGTACCACTACATCCTCACCGACCTGCCCGCCGACCAGCGCGATTTCATCGTCACCGCGCTGAGGGAGGCGCCCGCGACCGCGGCCGACGGCTTCGACCAGGCCTTCGGGCTGCTCGGCGCGGGCGCGGACACCTACGCCAAGCAGGGCTGGATGTGGTACCTGCCGGCGACCCTCTACCTGCACAGCTCGGGCGTGGTGGCCGACCGGTTCGCGGTGGCGATGCTGTCGATCCACACCGGGCAGACCGAGCAGGTCGCGAAGGACGACCTGGACTCGATCACCCAGGCGTTGCTGGCCGATTTGCCGACCGGGTGACCCGGGCTCCCCGGGTCACCCGGCCGAAGACCTCGCCGACCCCGGCTACGCCGCGGCCGGGCTGATCAGGTCGACCGTGCGACCGGCCGTCCGGTGCGTCTCGGCCCACTGGTCGAGCGCCTGCCGGCACGCCTGGTCGAGGTGCCGCAGCCCCCGCAGGTCGACCCGCACGTGCTTGGTCACCGGCAGCGCCTCCAGGGCGTCCAGCAGCCTCGGCAGCCGCAGGAACGTCGCGTTGCCGCGCAGTGTCACGTGCTCGTGCTCCTCGCAGGCGCCGTCGACGGTGACCGACAGCCGGGACACGTCCCACGCCGTCTTCACCACCGCCGCGAGCAACCCGACCAGGGTGCCGGTGAGCAGGTCGGTGACCACGATCAACCCGGCGGTCAGCAGCAGCACCGCGCTCTCCGCCGGGTCGGTCCGGACCAGCCGGGCCACCCGGCGCGGCTCGAGCAGCTTCCACCCGGCGTGCAGCAGCAGGGCGGCGAGCACGGTGAGCGGCACGTAGGCCAGCACGCCGGGCAGCGCCACCACGAACAGCAGCAGCCACACGCCGTGCAGCACCCGGGAGAGCCTCGTGCGGGCGCCGGCCTGCACGTTGGCCGCGCTGCGCACGATGACCGCCGTCATCGGCAGCGCGCCCAGCACCCCGCACAGCGTGTTGCCCACGCCCTGCGCGATCAGCTCCTGGTCGTAGCGGGTGCGCGGGCCGTGGTGCATCCGGTCGACCGCCGCCGCGCTGAACAGGCTCTCCGCCGAGGCCACCAGCGCGAACGTCAGGGCGGCACCGAGCACGCCGGTGCCGAACAGCGAGAAGTCGACCACGTCGACCACCTGCTCCAGCGGGCCGACCTCGATGCGCGGCAAGGGAAGCGCGAGGGCGGCCGCGCTCGCGACCACCACCGCCACCAGCACGCCCGGCACCGCCCGGAACCGGGGCGGCGCCTTCTTCCACAGCACGGCGACCACGAGCGTGAGCACGCCGATCGCCACCGCGCCCGGCGTCGCCACCGCCGAGGCGACCAGACCGGGCAGTCCGCCGAACTTCTCCCCGGTGGTCTTCGGCTGGGCCAGGCCGGCGAACGGGTAGAGCTGGCTCAGCACCAGCACCAGTCCGATGCCGGCGAGCATGCCCTGCACCACGGCGGGCGAGATCGCCCGGAACCAGCGGCCGAGCCGCAGCAGGCCCATGGCGATCTGGAGCGCGCCCGCGATGAGCACGATCAGGCCGAGCGCGGGCAGTCCGTGCGCGCCGACCGCGTCGGCCACCAGCACGGTGAGGCCGGCGGCGGGACCGCTGACCTGGAGGGTGCTTCCGGGCAGCAGGCCGACGACCACGCCGCCGACCACGCCGGTGATGATGCCGAGTTCGGCCGGCACGCCCGAGGCGACGGCCACGCCGACGCACAGCGGCAGCGCGACCAGGAAGACCACGAGCGACGCGCCGACGTCCGGCCAGAGCGTCCGGCCCGGTGGGCCGAGGAGGTGCTGCTGTCGTCCGGTGGTCGTCATAGCGGCACGAACCCCTCGGTCGAACGGGTGTCGGCCTGGCTGACCTCGCCGGTCTCGATGTCGTAGAACCACGCGTGCAGGCGCAGGTCGCCCCGGTCGACGCGGTCCCGGACGAACGGGTAGGCCGCCAGCCGGTCGAGCTGGGCGAGCACGTGGGCGCGCCCCTCGGCCCGCGCGGCGACGTCCGCCGCCGCGACGGACTTGAACGGGCCGTGCGTGGCGAGCCACCGCCGCAGCAGCGGCAGGTGGTCGACCTCGCCCGCGTGCAGCGCTCCCACCGCGCCGCAGTGCGAGTGACCGCACACCACGACCTCGGCGACGCCCAGCTGGACCACCGCGAACTCGATGGTGGCCATTTCGCTGGACGCGGAGTGCTCCGAATAGGTGGGGATGACGTTCCCGGCGGTCCGCAGTTCGAACAGGCTGCCCGGCTGCGCGCCGGTGATCGCGGCCGGGACGATGCGGGAGTCCGCGCAGGTGATGAACAACGCCGTCGGCGACTGACCACTGGCGAGGCGGCGACCGGTTTCCCTCGGGCGCCGCAGCGAGTGCGTCCGGGCGTGCTGGACCAGGTGACGGAATTCCATGGGATTTCCTCACTCGTCAGGTGGACATTCGATTCAGTTGTGGCTGGGGGGACACGAGTTCAGTGCCGGAACACCTGCAACGCGGCCGGTGTGGTCCGGGCGCGGAGGTGGTCGGTGCGCCACTCGGGCGCGGGAGCCGCGGCGGGGTGCCTGCGGGTGGGCCTCGTGCGCGTGCCGGCCGGATCGGCCTGCCGGCGCGCGGGTGTGGCGCAGGTGCGCGGTTCGGGCGCCTTGCGGCACTCCCTCGTCGCGGGTTCCTCCTCGGCGGTGCCGACGGTGGACTGACCCGTCAGCACCGCGCTCGGGAGGTCGGCGGCGGTGGCCGGGGTGAGGACGGCGAGCAGCGCGAACAGTGCCGCCAGTACGAGCGCGCGCGTCATCACAAGCCCCCTCTCCGCTGTTGTGATCAAGTGTCGCGGGTCGGGATGACACGCGGGTTAAGGGAAGCCCGATTTGTGAAGTTTTCACCCGAATGTGCGTGATGCACGTCATTAAGAAGAAGTAAGAATCACGCTCCGTCATCGATTCAGATATGAAAATGATTCATCGTGTCGCTGCCAGGACGAACGCGATCCCGGCCAGCAGGGACAGCGCGGCGCGGACGTGGTTCCACGGCACCCATTGGCTGAGGTACTCCGCCCAGTAGTCGGTCGAGGCCCGCCGTTCGAGCGCGTTGTTGCGCGGGATGTGGTAGACGCCGGTCAGCACCAACCCGCCCAGCACGTACAGCGCCGCGCCCGCGACCGCCCACGGGCCGCCGGTGATCGCGGCGACCACCGAGACCACCGCCGTGCCCAGGAACAGCGTCACGAAGAACGGGTTGACCACCGCGACGTTGATCGCGCGCATGGCCGCCAGGCCGGTGTCGGGGTCGGCTCGGCGCAGGCCGGGCATCACCATCGCGGAGAACGCGAAGAAGACGCCGGCCATCGAGGTGCAGCACAGGGCCGCGACGATCGTCATGGCCGCCAGTCAAGGCGCCCGGCGCCCGGCCGGCCATTGCCCCGGCGCTCGCGGTCGTGTCAGATCGTCTCCGTGGACGCGCTGGCCGCTCTGTTGGACGGACCGCGGGCCCGGCAGGCGTTCGTGCTGCGGACCCTGCTGGACCCGCCGTGGTCGCTGCTGATCCGGGACGGCGCGCCGCTCGCGGTGGTCGCCCTGGTGCGCGGGAACGGGTGGCTCGTGCCCTCCGACGCGCCGCCGATCGCGCTGGCCGCGGGCGACGTGGCCGTGGTCCGCGGCCCCGAGCCGTACCTGCTGGCCGACTCGCCCGACCGGCCGCCGCAGGCCGTGGTGCACCCCGGCGAGGTGTCCACCGACGCGCACGGCGCGCCGTTGTGCGACGTGTGGAACCTGGGCGTGCGCACGTGGGGCACCCGGGCCGACGCGTCGGTCGTGCTGCTGAGCGGCACCTACTCGATGGACGGCGAGGTGTCCCGCCGCCTGCTCTCCGTCCTGCCCCGGGTGGCGGTGTCCGCGACCGAGACCGCCCTGGTGTCCCTGCTGTCCGCCGAGGTCTCCCGCGACGCGCCCGGGCAGTCCGCCGTCCTCGACCGCCTGCTGGACCTGCTGCTGATCTCGGTCCTGCGCGCGCACCTGACCCGCGACGACGCCCCGCCGTGGTACCGCGCCCACGCCGACCCGGTCGTCGGCCACGCCCTGCGCCTGCTGCACAACTCGCCGGCGGCGCCGTGGACGGTCGCCTCCCTGGCCGCCGCGTGCTCGGTCTCCCGCGCCGCCCTGGCCCGCCGCTTCACCGCGCTGGTCGGCGAACCGCCGATGACCTACCTGACGTCGTGGCGCCTGGACCTCGCCGCCGACCTGCTCCGCGACCCGGCCACCACCCTGGCCGCGGTGGCCAAGGCCGTCGGCTACAGCACCCCGTTCGCCCTGAGCACGGCGTTCAAGCGCGAACGGGGTCTCTCCCCCACCGCGCACCGGACCCCGTGAGCCGACGGGGTCCGGCGACCGCGCGCGGCCGACCCGAACCGTCCACAGAGGACGGTCAGGCGCCGACCAGGCGCGCGGCCAGGTAGGACTCCAACTGGTCCATCGACACGCGTTCCTGCGACATCGTGTCGCGCTCCCGCACCGTCACCGCGTGGTCGGTCAGCGTGTCGAAGTCCACCGTCACGCAGAACGGCGTACCGATCTCGTCCTGCCGGCGGTACCGGCGGCCGATGGCGCCCGCGTCGTCGAACTCGATGTTCCAGTTCCGGCGCAGCGCCTGGGCCAGGTCCTTCGCCTTCGGCGACAGGTCGGCGTTGCGGGACAACGGGAGCACGGCCGCCTTCACCGGCGCGAGCCTGCGGTCGAGGCGCAGCACGACGCGCTTGTCCACGCCGCCCTTGGCGTTGGGCGCCTCGTCCTCGGTGTAGGCCTCCAGCAGGAACGCCATCATCGGCCGGCCGACACCCGCCGCCGGCTCGATCACGAACGGCCGGTAGCGGCTGTTCGTGGCCTGGTCGAAGTACGACAGGTCGACGCCCGAGTGGTTGGAGTGCGTGTTCAGGTCGAAGTCCGTGCGGTTCGCGATGCCCTCCAGCTCGCCCCACTCCTGACCGCCGAAGCGGAACCGGTACTCGATGTCGACGGTGCGCTTCGAGTAGTGGGACAGCTTTTCCTTGGGGTGCTCGTAGTGCCGCAGGCTGTCCTTCGCGATGCCCAGCTCGGTGTACCAGCGGGTGCGCTCGTCGATCCAGTACTGGTGCCATTCCTCGTCGGTGCCGGGCTCGACGAAGAACTCCATCTCCATCTGCTCGAACTCGCGGGTCCGGAAGATGAAGTTGCCGGGCGTGATCTCGTTGCGGAACGACTTGCCGATCTGGCCGATGCCGAACGGCGGCTTGCGGCGCGAGGTCGTCTGCACGTTGAGGAAGTTGGTGAAGATGCCCTGCGCGGTCTCCGGGCGCAGGTAGTGCAGGCCCTCGTCGGTCTCCACCGGACCGAGGTGGGTCTTGAGCAGGCCGTTGAACATCTTCGGCTCGGTGTACTGGCCGCGGGTGCCGCAGTTGGGGCACGGCACGTCCGACACGTCGCCCTCGGCGACGTCCTTGCCGGTGCGCTCGGCGTACTCCTCGGACAGCGTGTCCTGCCGGAACCGCTTGTGGCACGAGTTGCACTCGACCAGCGGGTCCACGAACGCCTCGACGTGCCCGGACGCGGTCCACACCTCGCGCGGCAGGATCACCGACGAGTCCAGGCCCACCACGTCCTCGCGGCCGCGGACCATGAAGTTCCACCACTGCCGCTTGATGTTGTCCTTGAGCTCGACGCCGAGAGGGCCGTAGTCCCAGGCCGACCTCGTGCCGCCGTAGATCTCGCCGCACGGGTACACGAACCCGCGGCGCTTGCACAGGCTGACGACGGTCTCGATGCGATCGGCTGCCACGGACACTCCATCGGAGGGCGAACAATCGGGGGAGGCCAGGGTAGCCCTCGCCGCCGGGCGACCAGCGCCCACCTGTGCTTACCCTGCGGCAATGGCGGACGAGCTGCACGTGATGTGGGACTTCGCCGACCTGACGGCGACCGAGGCGCGGTTGCGCGCCCGACTGGCGGAACACCTGCCCGACGCGCGGCGGGCCGAGGTGCTGACCCAGCTCGCCCGGGTCGAGGGCCTGCGCGGCGACCCGGCGGCCGGTCAGCAGCTGCTGGCCGAGGCCGAGGCGCTCGCCGAGCCGGATTCACCCGGTCGGGTGCGGGTCTTCCTGGAGCGCGGCCGGTTGCTGCGGTCGGCGGGCGCGCCGGAGGAGGCGCTGCCGCTGTTCGTCGCGGCCTTCGTGCTGGCCGGTCACCGGGGCGACGCGTTCCTCGCGGTCGACGCGGCGCACATGGCGGCGCTGGTCGACGGCGTCGAGGAGTGGACCGCCAAGGGCGTCGCGCTCGCCGAGGCGTCCGACGACCCGCAGGTGCGGGAGTGGCTCGGCCCGTTGTGGGACAACCTCGGCTGGTCCCACTTCACCGCGGGCCGGCACGAGGAGGCGTTGGCGGCGTTCACCCACGCGGTGGCGGCCCGGACCGAGGGCAGTCACGACCAGGCCGTGGCGCGGTACGCGGTGGCCCGGGCGTTGCGCGCGCTGGGCCGGCCCGCCGAGGCCGTCGAGCTGATGACCCTGGCCGTCGCGAGCAGCCCGCCCGACGGCTGGCTGCACGAGGAGCTGGCCGAGGACTACGCCGCGCTGGGCCGGCCCGGGGAGGCGGCCGAGGAGGCGCACCGGGCGCTGGATCTGCTCGACGCGCACCAGAACCCGGACCGGGTGGCCCGGTTGCGCGCACTCGCGGGCGAGCCGCGGTGGCCGGTCACCGGGCCGTAGCGGGCCCACCGGCTTCGCCCAGCCGCACCGTGAACGCGTCCGCGGCGACCAGGCTCTCCTCGCGGGTCACCACGCCCGCCTCCCCCAGCAGCAGCGGCTCGAACGCGGACGGCTCGGGCAGCGCCCGCGACAGCAGCGGGATCACGTGCTCGCGCACGTCGAACGGCGACATCGCGCGCCGGTAGGCCACCACGGAGTCGAACTCGACGGTCAGCACGAAGTGCTCGTGGTCGTCGGTGGACCGGCTCAGCTGCCCACGGCGGCACCCCGGCTGCGCGGTCAGCAGCTCCAGCGCCCGCCGGGCGCGCCCGGTGAACTCGTCGACCGACCCGACCACGGAGAACCGGCACACCAGCAGCACCCTGCAAGGATGCCACGGTGGCACGTGACTCCAAGCGCACCCTGGTCCCCGGTTCCGGCCCGCTCGCGAAGGTGCCGGCACCGGCGGTGTTCCTGCTGGTCCTGGCCCTGTTCGGGGCCGGCGTGTGGCTGAAGGGCCCGCTGGGCGCGAGCCTGCTGGGGCTGCTCGCGCTCGGCGTGGCGACGCTGCTGGCGGTCACCTGGCGGACGCTGCCCCCGGCCGCCCGGGTGCTGCGGGTGCTCGTGCTGGCCGCGCTGGTGCTGGTCACAGCGTCGGTGCTGTAGCCACCGCTAGTATCGGGGCTGAAAATCCATACCACCGGGAGGCGCCCGTGACGGCAGGAGTGCGGGGCGAGCACGTGCACTCCCCGGCCCGGGACGTTCCCAGGCCTCCTCCACCGCCGTCGTCCCGGACCCTGTCGGCGGCGGGCGAGCTGTTGCGGGCGTTGGCGGCGCCCGTGCGGATCGCCATCGTGCTGCAACTGCGCTCGGCCGACCTGTGCGTGCACGAGCTGGTCGACAGCCTGGGCGTGGCGCAACCGCTGATCAGCCAGCACCTGCGGGTGCTCAAGGCGGCGGGCGTGGTGCACGGCGAACGGCACGGTCGCGAGGTGGTCTACCGGTTGGTGGACGAGCACCTCGCGCACATCGTGGTCGACGCGGTGAGCCACGCGGAGGAAGGTGCTCATGGTAGTAACGAGCGGACTCGCCGGACGGAGGAACTGTGACGACAAGCGAGCGCCCCACCACCGCGGTGCCCGGTCTGCGTTCGACCAAGCAGCGCACCGCCGTGTCCAAGCTGCTCGACTCGCTCGACGAATTCCGGTCGGCCCAGGAGCTGCACGAAGAGCTGCGCAAGCGCGGCGAGGGCATCGGGCTGACCACCGTGTACCGGACCCTGCAATCCCTGGCCGACGCCGGTGAGGTCGACGTGCTGCGCACCGACTCGGGCGAGGCGATCTACCGGCGGTGCTCGGCGCACCATCACCACCACCTGGTGTGCCGCGGCTGCGGTCGCACGGTCGAGGTCGAGGGGCCGGCGGTGGAGAAGTGGGCCGACCGGGTGGCGGCGGAGAACGGGTTCTCCGAGGTCAGCCACACCGTCGAGATCTTCGGCACCTGCTCGGAGTGCGCCGCCAAGGCGTGACGCTAGCTCTCGTAGGTGTCCTCCGGGGTGGCGACCGGGGTCACCGCCGACACGGTGAACGACGGCGTGTACGCGGTGTCCTTGGTGGCCGACCCCGGCACCACCCGGCCGGTGACCTCCACCCACTGGTCGTCGGCCAGTGCGGCGAGGTCGCCGCCCAGCAGCCGGACCTTGATCGGTGACGCGTCGGCCGCGCAGCACGAGATCGCGAGCCGGGCCACGAAGGTGTTGCCGTCCTTTTGCACCACGAACCCGGTCAGCTTCACCGTGCGGTGGTCGAGCGACCCCGAGTCGTCCCACGCGGTGCGGGTGACGAAATCGGTCATGGTCAGCGACACGACCTGCTCGTCGGGCAGCGCGGCGAACCCGGACGCGGAGTTCTGCTGCGCGATCGTGCGATCGGACCGGTTGACCGTGTCCGCGCCCAGCGCCGGCGGGCTGATCAGGAACACCGCGAGCACCGGCAGCAGCAACAGCCACGGACTGCGCCCGGTGTGCTCGTGGCCCTCGTGCCCGGCCGTCTTCCCGCGTACGTCCCGGGCGATCGCGACCAGGGCCAGCAGCACCATGATCGCGCCGGTCGCCACCAGCCACGGTTGCAGCGACGCCTTCACGTACCGCAGGTAGGTGCCGGTCAGCGCGAGCTTGAGCAGCGCGCCGCCCAGCAGCACCAGCAGGATGTTCTGGGTTTCCCGCCTCACAGGAACACCGCCCCCGCCACCAGCGCGCACCCGATCGCCACGACGAACGTCGCCGGCGCGAACCGGGCCGCGAAACCGCGTCCGAACGCGCCCGCCTGGAGCGCGGCCAACTTCACGTCCACCGCCGGACCCACCACCAGGAACACCAGGCGCGGCAACAGGGGCAGCGCGGACATCGACACGGCCACGAACGCGTCCGCCTCGCTGCACAGGGCCAGCACCACGGCCAGCAGCGCCATCACCAGCACGCCGAACACGACCTGCCCGCCCAGCGCCTCCAACCACGCGGCCGGCACCACGACGTTGAACACCGCCGCGAACAGCCCGCCCAGCACCAGGAACCCGCCCGCCTGCACCAGGTCGTGCCGCGCGGTCTCGGCGAACACCGCCCAGCGCGACGTGCCGTCGTGGTCGGGCAACCGCCGCAGCGCCCGCTCCGCGATCCACTCGGCCTTCCCGAACCGCGTCCACAACCAGCCCATGACGACCGCGGTCAGCAACGACCCGACGAACCGCGCGGGCACCATCATCGGCGCGTCCTTGAACGCCACCGCCGTCGCCACCAGCACGATCGGGTTGACCGCGGGCGCCGCCAGCAGGAACGACAACGCCACCGCGGGCGCCACCCCCTGCTGCATCAACCGCCGCGCGACCGGAACCGACGCGCACTCGCAGCCGGGCAGCGCGACCCCGGCCATCCCGGCCACCGGCACCGCCAACGCCGTCCGCCGCGGCAACACCCGCCGCAGCAGGCTCGCCGGCACGAACGCCGCGATCGCGCCGCTGATCAGCACGCCGAGCACCAGGAACGGCATGGCCTGCACGCACACCGCGACGAACACCGTGGCCGCGGTCCGCAGCACCGGCACGTCGAGCACCCCGACCAGCCAGTCCTGCCCGACCAACGCCAGCACGAGAACCGCGCACAGCACTTCGAGCGAGGTGATCCGCCACTTCGGCGCGGGACGCCGCGGCCGCGCGCCCCGGATTTCGCCAGTGATTGTCACTTTCGACATGATGCCGGCCGGGTACGACACCCGACCAGCGACCTCGCCGAGTCCGTCCGGATCAGTGGTCGGAACCCGGCGATCCACCGTCCGGCAGCACTTCCCCGACGCCGCGCAGGCGATCCAGGTCCTCCGCCATGCGCACCCCGACGGGATCCGTGCCGGAGCGCATCACGTCCACCGCGGCCGCCCAGGCGGACGTCGCGCCGGCCACCCTCATGACGTGCAGCAGTGCCCGACGACTGATCGACCGCCGCGCGTCGCGCACCGCCTCGAGGAGGACCCCGACCGAAGCCGCGTCCCGCTCACCGAGCAGTTCGACGGCCTGGTAGCGAACCCGGGAACTCCGATCGGTCGAGGCCAGTGACTCGACCAGCCGGGTGCCCTCGGCGGACAGCGCGGTCAGCGCGCCCAGTTCGTGCACGGCGCGCACCCGTGCGGACTCGTCACCGGCGGACAGCACGTCGATCAGCTCCGCCTCGGATCGAGGCGTCGTGACCACGCCTTTCGCACTGGCGAGCCATTCCGCGTACCAGGCGAGGAAGTCGTCGGCCGACAGGACCACCGGCGGCGCGCCCTCACGGGTCGCCACGAGCCTGCCCGACCGCGGCCCGGTGACCAGGAGGACCGTCGCCTCGGTCCCACCCGATTCCGACACCCGGACGCCGCGGCAGACCCGCCCGTCGATCTCGACCTCGGGGAGGTTCCCGGGCAGTTCGACACTCCGCCAGGGACTGAGCGCGCACAGGCCCGACCCCGGACCCACACCGCCGTCACCGACCCGCTCCAGAAACGCCCGATAGGCCGCGGGCAGCACCACCCCGTTGACCCGTTCGAACACGTCGATCCGCGCCGCGGAGAGCACCGTCCCCACCCTCCGCCCCCCGGGCGCCCGAAAGCACCCGGGGGGACGAAGGAGAGGCTCACGCCACCCTCGGGCCAACGCCTCGTTCACCACGTCGACCAAGGCGCCGGCATCGTCCGCGAGCACGCCCCTCACCCGGTGCCGGGTGGTCGCGCCGAGCCGGACGTCACTCGGCGGCGGGTGTGGCGGGCTCGTCCTCGTCCTCGTAGGACTGGAGGTCCTCGATGATCTCCAGCACGTCCTTCGGCTGCTCGGCCGGCACCAGGGGTTCGACCACGGCGGTCACGCCGCGGTTCTCCGCCAGCACGCCCTCGGCCAGGGCGACCGCCTCGTCGCGCTCGTAGGGGCCGCACACGAACGACGCCCACTCGTCACCCGCCGACGCCTCGAACGTGACGGCCCACGGGAGGCCCTCCACGTCGCTCTCGTCGTCCGGCTCGTAGACGATCACGCCCGCCATCAGTTGTCACCTTCCGCGTTGGCCAGCAGTTCGCCTCGCAGCTGCGAGGCGGTCGACACCACGAGCATCAGCAACGTGCTCAGGGGTTCGGGCTTCAGTCCCTCGGCCGGGAACGCGTACCTCAGCGTCACGTCCATGCCGCGTTCGGTGTGCACCACGCCCAGCGTGCCGAACAGGCCCTGGCCCGCGCGCTCGGCCGCGGACACGGCCAGGTCGCGGTTCTCCGGGAGGTCCCACGCCACCACGCAGGTCAGGCTCAGCACGGTCAGCCCCTCGGCCAGCCGCATCGCCTGCACCGCGCACGGCACGTCGCCGTGGCGGAAGCTCAGCGCGCCGTCGTCGTCGACGTGGACGTCGTGGAACAGCTCCAGCGCCTCGCGGGCCGCGGTGAGCAGTTCCGCCGTCACCCTGGCGTCGTCGTCCTCGGTCACGAACTCGTCTCCTCAGCATCGGGTTTGTCCACTGCGCCGCCGAAGCGCCGGTCGCGGGAGGCGAACTGCTCGCACGCCCGCCACAGGTCCTGCCGGTCGAAGTCGGGCCACAGGATGTCCTGGAACACCAGCTCCGCGTACGCCGACTGCCACAGCAGGAAGTTCGACGTGCGCTGCTCGCCCGAGGGCCGGATGAACAGGTCCACGTCGGGCATGTCCGGCTGGTACAGGTAGCGCGCGATGGTGCGCTCGTCCACCTTCTCCGGGTTGAGCCTGCCCGCCGCGGCCAGCCGCGCGATCTCCCGCGCCGCGTCGCCCACCTCGGCCCGACCGCCGTAGTTGATGCACATGGCCAGGTTGAGCATCTCGTTGTCGCGGGTGCGCTCCTCCGCGACCTCCAGCTCCTTGATCACGCTGCGCCACAGCCTCGGCCGCCGGCCCGCCCACCGCACCCGCACGCCCAACTCGTCCAGCTCGTCGGTCCGGTGGTGGATGACGTCGCGGCTGAAGCCCATCAGGAAGCGGACCTCCTCCGGGCTGCGCCGCCAGTTCTCGGTGGAGAAGGCGTACAGCGACAGCCACTTCACGCCGAGTTCGATCGCGCCCTTGGCCGCCTCGACCACGACGGCCTCGCCGCGCTTGTGACCCTCGATGCGGGACAGGCCGCGCTGGTTGGCCCAGCGGCCGTTGCCGTCCATGACGATCGCGATGTGCTTCGGCACGAGGTCCGCCGGAATGGCGGGAGGCGTGGCGCCGGACGGGTGGGGTTCCGGGGGTCGGGGGGCGCGCTGGGCGCGCTCGGCCCGCCGTCGGCGGAGCATGGTGGTCCTCTCGGGTTTCGCTTGGTGCGGCAGGGACTCTATCCGTCCACTGTCGGCGCCCTGCGCTCGACCAGCGGCAGGCTGCGCAACTGCCGCTCCAGGTGCCACTGGAGGTGCGCGGCGACGAGTCCGCTGGCCTCCCGGCGCTGCGGCGGTTGCACCGCGTCCACCGCGACCCAGTCCCCGCGCAACAACGCGCCCAGCAGTCGCACCGTGTCCACATTGGGCTGCGAACTGCCCGCCGGGCGGCAGTTCACGCACACCGAGCCACCCACCTGGATGTTGAACGCCCGGTGCGGACCGGGATCGCCGCAGCGCGCGCACTCGGCCACCGCCGGTGCCCACCCCGCGAACGCCATCGCCCGCAGCAGGAACGCGTCCAGCACCAGCGACGGGTCGCGCTCCTTGGCCGCCAACGCCCGCAGCGCGCCCGCGACCAGCAGGTACAGCTTGAGGACCGGCTCGCCCTCCTCGGAGGTGAGCCGGTCGGCCGTCTCCAGCACCGCGCACGCCGCCGTGTACCGCTGGTAGTCGTCGACCAGGTCCACCCCGAACGCGTCCAGCGTCTCCACCTGGGTCACCACGTCCAGCGACCGTCCCGGGTAGAACTGCACGTCCACGTGCCCGAACGGCTCCAGCCGCGCGCCGAACCGGCTCGACGTGCGCCGCACGCCCTTGGCCACCGCGCGCACCTTGCCGTGCCGCTGGGTCAGCAGGGTGATGATCCGGTCGGCCTCGCCGAGCTTCTGCACCCGCAGGACGACACCCGTGTCCCGGTACAGGTTGGCCATCAGAAACCCAGTCTGCGCAACTGCTTCGGGTCGCGCTGCCAGTCCTTGGCGATCTTGATGTGCAGGTCGAGGTACACCCGCGTGCCCAGCAGCTTCTCGATCTGCCGCCGCGAGTTGATGCCCACCTGCTTGAGCCGCTCGCCCCGGTGGCCCAGGATGATCGCCTTCTGGCTCGGCCGCTCCACGAACACGTTCGCGTGGATGTCCACCAGGTCGTCACGACCCTCGCGCGGCAGCATCTCCTCCACGATCACCGCGATCGAGTGCGGCAACTCGTCCCGCACGCCCTCCAGCGCGGCCTCCCGGATCAGCTCGGCGACCAGCGTCAGCTCGGGCTCGTCGGTCAGCTCGCCGTCCGGGTACAGCGCCGGGCCCTCGGGCAGCTTGCCGAGCACCAGGTCCGCCAGCCGGTCGACCTGGTAACCCTCCTGCGCCGACACCGGGATCAGGTCGGCGAACTCCATCACGTTCTGCAACGCCAGCAGCTGCTCGGCCACCTGCTGCTGGGACGCCAGGTCCGTCTTCGTCACGATGCCGATCACCGGCGTCCGCTTGGCGATCTTGGCCAGCTCCGCGGCGATGAACTTGTCACCGGGGCCGACCTTCTGGTCCGCCGGCACGCAGAAGCCGACCACGTCGACCTCGGACCACGTCTCCCGCACCAGGTCGTTGAGCCGCTGACCGAGCAGCGTGCGCGGCCGGTGCAGGCCCGGCGTGTCCACGAGCACCAACTGCCCGTCCTCGCGGTGCACGATCCCCCGGATGGTGTGCCGGGTGGTCTGCGGCTTGCTGGAGGTGATCGCGACCTTGGTGCCGACCAGCGCGTTGGTCAACGTCGACTTGCCTGCGTTGGGGCGGCCGACGAAGCACGCGAACCCGGAGCGGTAACCATCCATCCCGCCATTCTCCCCGGCGGGCCCGATCGCGCCGAGCCGGGTCACGCCTGCGCCGGTGGGCTGACCCGGTTGAGTTCCAGCACCTCCGGCAGCGGACCGCCCTGCGCCAACCACCGCTCCAGGTCCGCCATCACCTCGTCGTGCAGCACGAACCCCAGCCACACCGGCTTCTGCCCGCGCGGCTTCACCACGATCAGGTTCGAGTTCTCGCACGCGTCCAGGCAGTCCGCGGTGCGCACGGTGACCCGACCACCCGAGCGCGCGGCCACCTCCTCGAGGCGGCGCAACTGCTCGGCGTGGTCGTAGTCCGGGTGCTTCTTCACCGTGCCGCAGCAGCAGCCGCGGCACACCGTCACCAGTGCCACCTACACGGAGCCCTGGTAGGCGCCCGACGCGTCCGCGCGCAGCACCGGCGCGGACGCGGTGAGGTCGCGCACCGCCGCCACCGACGCCTCGTCCACCTCGGCCGCGTCGGTCACCACCGCCGCCGCCTCCAGGCCCTCCGCGCCGCTGGACACCGCCGCCGCCACCGCCGCCTGGACCGCCGTCAGCCGCAACGACGGCAGCGCGACCGTGGTCGCCGCGTAGGTCCGGCCGTCGGTGTCGCGGACCGCGGCGCCCTCGGCGGCACCCGTGCGGGCCCGGGCCGAGCGCGCCAGCGTGATGATCTTCAAGTCCTCCGCGGTCAGCTCAGCCACCGGGTTCGCCCTCGCCTTCGTCGCCGTTGTCCACCGGGCGGACCAGCACCGTCGTGATGCGCATCCGACCCCGGTCGTCCTTGCCGCCCTCGGCCCGCATCCGCAGACCCTCGATCTCGGCCTCCGTGCCGGGCAGCGGCACCCGACCGAGGCGCTGGGCGAGCAGCCCGCCCACCGTCTCCACCTCGTGGTCGTCCAGCTCCGTGCCGAACAACGCGTCCAGGTCGTCCACCGGCAGCCGCGCGCTCACCCGCACCGACCCGTCCACCAGGTGCTCCACCGGCGGCCGGTCGTCCGTGTCGGACTCGTCGGTGATCTCGCCGACGATCTCCTCCAGGATGTCCTCGATGGTCAGCAGACCCGCCGTGCCGCCGTACTCGTCCACCACGACCGCCAGGTGGTTGCGCGACAGCTGCATCTCCCGCAGCAGGTCCGCCACCGGCTTCGAGTCCGGGATGAACGTCGCCTGCTTCATCACGTCCGCCACCGACCGACCGCCCGGCTCCTCGGCCAGCGTCAGCCGCACCAGGTCCTTGAGGTTCACCACGCCCACGATGTCGTCGACGCTCTCCCCGATCACCGGCACCCGGGTGTAGCCGGTGCGCAGCGACAGCGCCAACGCCTGCCGCACCGACTTCGTCTGCTCGATCCACACGATCTCGGTGCGCGGCACCATCACCTCGCGCGCGATCGTGTCGCCGAGCTGGAAGACCGAGTGGATCATCTCCCGCTCGCCCTCGTCCACGACGCCGCGCTCCTGAGCCATGTCCACCAGCTCGCGCAGCTCGACCTCGGAGGAGAACGGGCCCTCGCGGAAACCCTTGCCCGGCGTGATCGCGTTGCCGACCAGGATCAGCAGCCTGCTCAACGGGCCCAGCAGCCTGCCGAGCACCCGCACCGGCGCCGCCGCGATCAGGCTGACCGCGTACGGGTGCTGCCGGCCGATGGTCCGCGGACCCACGCCCACCAGCACGTACGACACCACCAGCATGCTCACCCCGGCCACCAGCACGGCGACCCAGCCGGTCGTGATCGACCGCAGGCACACCACCGTCACCAGCACCGTCGCCGCCAGCTCGCAGCCCAGCCGCAGCAGGAGCAGCAGGTTGACGTGCCGCGGCCGGTCGCCCAGCACCTGGATCAGCTGCCGCGCGCCGACCCTCCCCTGCCGCTGCAACGCCTCGACCCGGGCCCTCGACACCGTGCCCAACGCCGCGTCCGCGCCCGCGAACGCGCCCGCCGCCAGCACGAGCAGCACGGCGAGCACCAGCAGGCTGGTGGAACTCCACATCACGCGCGCCGCCTCAGGCGGGCGGCTCGGACTCGGAGTCCTCCAGGCCGACGGCCCCGAGCACCTTCGAGTCGGCCTCGCGCTGCGCCGAGCGCCGCTCGGCGTCGGCCGTCGCGGTGCGGAAGTCGCCGAGGATCCGGTTCTGGAGGGTGAACATCTCCCGCTCCTCCGCCGGTTCGGCGTGGTCGTAGCCCAGCAGGTGCAGCACCCCGTGCACGGTCAGCAGGTGCAGCTCGTCCAGCAGGCTGTGACCGGCCTTCTTGGCCTGGTCATTGGCGAACTCCGGGCACAGCACGATGTCGCCCAGCAGCGCGGGACCCAGCCCCGCGGCGTCCGGGCGACGGGCCGAGTCCAGCTCGTCCATCGGGAAGGCCATGACGTCCGTCGGACCGGGCAGGTCCATCCACCGCTGGTGCAGGTCGGCCATCACGTCCAGCTCCACGAGCAGCACGGACAGCTCCGCCAGGGGGCTGACACCCATCCGGTCCAGGGCGAATCGGGCGGCGGCGACGATCGAGGGTTCCTCGACGCCGACGCCCGACTCGTTCGCGATCTCGATACTCACGGCCCTATCGTCCCCGGCCCTGCCCCCGCGCCCGACCACCGGGTCCGGCCGCGTGCTGCCGCTCGGCGATGTCGTCCTGCTCGACCTGCCACTTCTCGTACGCGTCCACGATGTCCGCGACGAGCTGGTGGCGCACCACGTCCTGGCTGGTCAGCACCGAGAAGTGCACGTCCTCGACGCCTTCGAGGATCTCCCGGACCACCCGCAACCCGGACCGCTGCCCGCCGGGCAGGTCGACCTGGGTGACGTCACCGGTCACCACGATCTTGGAACCGTGCCCCAACCGGGTGAGGAACATCTTCATCTGCTCGGGCGTCGTGTTCTGCGCCTCGTCCAGGATGATGAACGCGTCGTTCAGCGTGTTGTGCGTGAGCAGGTAGTCCTCGGTGACGTACAGCGAGTCCGCCGCCGCGACCTGGATGCACACCGCCTCGGCCCGCCCGACGGGCTCGATCCGGTCGACGAACCGCATCGGCCGCCCACCGCCACCCGCCGCGAGGTACCTGTCCCGCTTGCGCCCCAGCCGGAACGGCTCCACGCCGGCGGGCAGCCGGATGTCCACGACGTGCGCGTCGTGCCGGTACGCCACCGGCCGCCCGGCGGCGAAGCCGGGCTTGCGGCCCGCAGCCACCCGGGTGCGCGTGTAGGCGACACCGCCGAGCGACCGGACGAGCGCCACCACGTCGTCCCGGAGCCGGGCGGAGGTGGTCGTGTACTGGATGCGGCAGGTGCGGCCGAGCTGGGCCACGGGCCCGCCGTCCGAGTCCAGCAGGCCCTGGAGCAGGCTCAGCCTCACCTCGGCCGAGTTGTGGAGGTAGACCTCGGGCACGAACTTCGTGTGCGAGCGCGTGCCGAGCAGGTCCAGTGCCCGGAGCGCCCCGGTCACCGGGTTCTCCAGGGTGACGACGTCGCCCGGCGACTTCACCCGGTTGAGGGTGTAGTCGACCCGGCTCTTCCGGGTGGGGCGCACTCCCGGCAGCCCGGCCTCCAGCGCGACGACCAGTTCCGGGTCGTCGGTCGCGAAGGAGGGCGTCGTGGAACCGGTGAGGCAGCCGTCGCCGAGGAGCAGGCCGAGCGCGTACGGGTCCATCGGGACCTCGCGCTCCGGGTGGCTGGTCGGGGCGGAGAGCAGCGGCAGCTCGTAGCGCCTGGCGTGCGCCGCGCGGAGGTTGCCGATCATCTCCTTGGTCTCCAGGACCCGCCACGGCTTGCCGCGGCGGCGGTCGGAGGCGGTGCGCACCGTCCAGAGGTGGTCGCCGCACGCCAGCGTCGAGGCGCCGTCCTGCGCGGTGAGCCGGTAGATGTCCTTCTCGCCCTGCGGGTACACCCCGAGCACCGGGGTCGGCTCGCCGTTCGAGCCGATGACCAGGTCGCCGACCCGGAGGCCGCCGATCGGGCGGAAGCCCTCGGGCGTGAGGACCTCGGTCGTCACCGGCTGCGCGCGACCACGCATGTAAGCCAGTGGGGCGACCTCGATCGTGCCCGCCTGGGTCAGGCGGGGGATGGACTCGGGGTCGATCATGTCGTGCAGCGCGTCGTACAGGGGGCGCAGGTACGGGTCGATCTTCTCGTACAGGGTGCCCGGCAGGTAGCCCAGCCGTTCGCCCGCCTCGACCGCCGGTCGGGTCAGGATGATCCGGTTGACCTGCTTCGCCTGGAGCGCCTGAACGGCCTTCGCCATCGCCAGGTACGTCTTGCCGGTGCCGGCCGGGCCGATGCCGAAGACGACCGTGTTGCGGTCGATGGCGTCGACGTAGTGCTTCTGGTTCAACGTCTTCGGCCGGATCGTGCGACCGCGGCGGGAGACGATGTCCAGGCTGAGGACCTCGGCGGGCGACTCGCTGATGCCCGCGGACAGCATGGCCACGGTGCGGCGGACCGTGTCCGGGCCCACCTGCTGGCCGCGGCTCGCGAGCGTGACGAGTTCGGAGAACACCCGCTCGGCGAACGCCACGTCGGCAGGCGGGCCGGACAGGGTGATCTCGTTGCCCCGCACGTGCACGTCGGCGTCGAGCAACTCCTCCGCCAGGCGGAGGTTCTCGTCGCGCGACCCGAGCAGGGCGAGCACCGCGCCGTCGGGCACGGCGAACTTGGACTGGGCGTCGGCCGCCGGCGTCGCCGCCTGCGGCGTGGTGTCAGGGGTACCGGCCACGTGGCCTCGGGCCTGCTTCCTGCGCGTTCGCGCCGTGCTCGGGTGGGTTCGACCTGCCGTCACCGATGCTAGCCGCGACCACCGACAGTTCGCACCGGAGTAGAAATCCGGTCGGGGGCGCGGTTCGGTGCGCCCCCGACCGGCGCTCAGGCCAGCGGTCCGAGGCGACGGCCGCCGAGGACGTGCAGGTGGGCGTGGAAGACGGTCTGGCCCGCGTCCAGGCCGGTGTTGAACAGCAGCCGGTAACCGGAGTCGGCGACGTTCTCGGCCTTGGCGACCTCGCCCGCGGTCAGGAAGAGGTCGTCGAGCAGGCCGGGCGCGGCGGCGGCGAGGGCGACCGCGTCGGCGGCGTGCGCCTTCGGCACGACCACGACGTGGGTGGGCGCCTGGGGCGCGATGTCGCGGAACGCCAGCGTGGTGTCGGTTTCGTGGACCACCGTCGCCGGGATCTCGCGGGCGACGATCCGGCAGAACAGGCAGGCGGGGTCTGCGGTGAGGCTCGACATGGCCGGAGGCTATCGCGCGCCCGTGACCGCCACCCGAACCCGCCGCGGGGTGCCGGGGTGGCGGGTTCGGGGTGTGTCCGGGCGGACTGCTCGGGGTGCCCAGGGGGCGGACTCGGGGTGCCCGGGCGGACTGCTCGCGGCGCCCGGGTCGCGGGTTCGGGCAGTCCGGGCGGACTGCTCGCGGTGCCCCGGTGGCGGACTCGCGGGTCAGGCCAGGGCGGTGGCCAGGGCGATGGTCTCGGCGCGGCACCGGGTCCAGGCGGCGGTGCCCGGGGTGATCAGGTCCATGTGGTCGGTGCGCGGGAGGCGGATGAAGGTGGCGTCGGACGCCGCGGCGAAGACCTCGCTCTGGGAGATGGGAACGTCCTCGTCGTCCTCGCCGTGGAGCAGGACCAGGGGCTTGTCGATGGGCAGCCGGGCGGCCGGCGAGGCGTCGGCGTAGCGGTCGGGAACCTCGGCCGGGGTGCCGCCGAGGAGTTCGCCCGCCCGGCCGGTGATGTAGGGGTCGGCGGTGAAGTCGAGCACGCCCGCCTGGGCCACGGCGGCGCGGACCAGGGGGTGGCGGGCGGCGGCCCAGACCGCGAGGTGACCCCCGGCGGAGTGACCCAGTGTCACCACCGGGCGGTTCAGGGCGTCCAACGCCGCCAGCACGTCGTCGCCGGTCTCCGGCCAGCCACCGCCGCCGCCGATCCGGCGGTATTCCAGGGTGAACGCCGGCACACCGTGCGCGACCAGATCACGGGAAAGCGGCCTTCCGAGTTCGAGGTCATAACGCTCGTGCCAGAAGCCGCCGTGGATGACGACGACGGTCAACGAGTTCGAACCGTCGACCGAGGAGAATTCACCGAATTGGCTCGGGTGATCGCCGTAGGAGATGCGCTGCACACCGATCACCCAAGCACAAAAAAGGGCCGCGTCGCGATGGGACCTGGGGGTCGCCCCACCGCGACGCGGCGACGCCGGACCGAGGGGGGAGGTGTCCGGCGAGTCGGTGCGAGGAAGAACTTCTGCCTAGGCGAATGTTCCCCCTCTGGCGAGAAGAGTAACCCCTACACGGGGAGTTCGCCAGAAGAGAGCAACGGGCACTACGCCCAGCGATCGGTCAGCACACCCAGCGCACCCAAAGCGACCACTCCGGCCGTCGATGCTCGCAGAACGGTAGGACCCAGTCGCACCGCGTGTGCGCCCGCGTCGACCAATGCGGCCAATTCCTCGGAAGTGATCCCGCCTTCCGGGCCGACGACCAACAACACGTCGCCTTCGGCGGGCAGCGGCACGGAGGCGATTCCGGCCGAAGCAGTCTCGTGCAAAACCAATGTGACGGACGCGGCGGCGGCCAAACGCGCGAGGGCGGGGGTGCCGACGGGTTGCCCGACGACCGGCACGCGGGCCCGGCGCGCTTGTTTCGCGGCTTCCCTGGCCGTGCCGCGCCACCGCTCGAGGGCCTTCGCGCCGCGCGGGCCGTCCTCCCACCTGGTCACGCAGCGCGAGGCCCGCCACGGCACGACCTCGTCCACGCCGGCCTCGGTGGCCAGCTCCACGGCCAGCTCGCCGCGATCGCCCTTGACCAGCGCCTGGGCCAGCACGACGCGCACGGCGGGTTCGGGCACGGTCCGGCGCTCCACCACGTCGAGCAGGAGGCTGTCCTTGCGGGCCTCGGCGACCACGCAGCGCACCTGGTCGCCGGAGCCGTCGGAGAGCACCAGCTCCTCGCCGGCGCGCAGTCGGCGCACGGTGGCCGCGTGCCGCCCCTCGGGGCCGTCCAGGACGAACGACGACCCCGTGGGCAGCGCGGCGACCAGGAAGACGGGCAGCGTCACCGGTGCCCGCGCCCGGAGCGCAGCCGCGAGAACAACCCGCCGCCGCCCTTGCCGTTGTGCGCGAGCGTCGGCTCGTCCTCGCCGCGGGCCGCGGCGAGGTCGCGCAGCAGTTCGGTCTGCCGGGCGTCGAGCTTGGTGGGCACCAGGACCTCGAGGTGCACGTGCAGGTCGCCGTGCCCGTCGACGCGGCCGGTGGAGCGCAGCCTGGGCATGCCGCGGCCGGTGAGCACCAGTTCGGTGTTCGGCTGGGTGCCCGGGTCGATGACGACCTCCTCCTCCCCGTCGAGGGTTTGGAGGGGCAGCACCGCGCCGAGCGCGGCGGTGGTCATCGGGATGCGCACCGAGCAGTGCAGGTCGGCGCCGTCGCGTTCGAAGACCTCGTGCGGCACCTCCTCGACCTCGACGTAGAGGTCGCCCGCCGGGCCGCCGCCGGGGCCGACCTCGCCCTGGCCCGCGAGCCGGACCCGCATGCCCTCCGCGACGCCGGGCGGGATCTGCACCGAGATGGTGCGGCGCGAGCGCACCCGACCCTCGCCCGCGCACTGCCGGCACGGCTCGGGGATGATCTCGCCGAGCCCGCGGCAGACCGGGCACGGCCGGGCCGTGACGACCTGGCCGAGGAACGAGCGCTGCACCGACTGCACCTCGCCGCGGCCGCCGCACGTGTCGCAGCGGACCGGGGTGGTGCCCTCGGCGCAGCCGCTGCCCACGCAGACGTCGCACAGGATCGCGGTGTCGACGGTCAGTTCGCGGGACGCGCCCGCCGCGCACTCCTCCAGCGTCATGGACAGCCGGATGAGCGCGTCCGAGCCCGGTTGCACGCGGCTGCGCGGACCGCGTCCGCCACCGCCGCCCGCGCCGAAGAACGCGTCCATGATGTCGCCGAGGCCGAAGCCCGCGAACGGGTCCCCCATGCCGCCGCCGCGCCCGCCGCTCTGCTCCAGCGGGTCGCCGCCGAGGTCGACGATCTGCCGCTTCTTGGGGTCCGACAGGACCTCGTAGGCGGCGGTCACCTCCTTGAAGCGGGCTTCCTCGTTGGGGTTGACGTCCGGGTGGAGCTGACGCGCGAGCTTGCGGTAGGCGCGCTTGATCTCCTCGGGTGTCGCGTTCTTGGAGACCCCGAGCGTGCCGTAGTAGTCCCTCGCCACCGTGTTATTCCTCCTGCGGACGCGCGCGCAAGGCGCATCCGCTCGCTTGCCCAACGTGCTGTCCGCGCCGGGTGTTCCGTCACCGCGACGTCAAGATCTCCCCCACGTAGGTGGCGACCGCGCGGACGGCCGCCATGGTCCCGGGGTAGTCCATCCGGGTCGGACCGACCACGCCCATTCCCCCGAGGAGGTTGTCCCGGCTGCCGTAGCCGATCGACACGATCGAGGTGCTGCGCATCTCGGCCGCCTCGTTCTCCTCGCCGATGTGCACCAGGATCGTGCCGGGGTCGCGGGCCGCGGCGAGCAGCTTGAGCACCACGACCTGCTCCTCCAGCGCTTCGAGCACCTGGCGCAGGGAACCGGGGAAGTCTGCCACGTTGCGGGTGAGGTTCGCGGTGCCACCCAGCACCAGGCGCTCCTCGGGGTGCTCCACGAGCGATTCGATCAGCACGGTGGAGACCCTGGTCACCACGTCGCGCAGCTCGCCGGGCACCCGGTCGGGCAGCTGCGCGACCTCGGCCGAGGCGTCGGCGAGTCGCTTGCCGACCAGGGCGCCGTTGAGCATCGACCGCAGCCTGGCCACGTTCTCCTCGGTGATCACGTCGCCGAGGTCGACCGAGCGCTGGTCGACGCGGCCGGTGTCGGTGATCAGCACGAGCATCAGCCGGGCGGGTGTGATGGCCAGCACTTCGAGGTGCCGCACGGTGGAGCGGCTCAGCGTCGGGTACTGCACGACGGCGACCTGGCGGGTCAGCTGGGCGAGCAGGCGGACGCTGCGGCGCAGGACGTCGTCCAGGTCGTAGGCGCCCTCGAGGAAGCTGTGGATGGCCTTGCGCTCGGCCGAGGACAGCGGTTTCAGCTCGCTGAGCCGGTCGACGAACAGCCGGTAGCCCTTGTCGGTCGGCACCCGGCCGGCGCTGGTGTGCGGCTGGGTGATGTAGCCGTCCTCCTCCAGCGAGGCCATGTCGTTGCGCACGGTGGCGCTGGACACGCCGAGGTTGTGCCGCTCCACGAGCGCCTTGGAGCCGACCGGCTCCTGGTTCGAGACGTAGTCGGCGACGATCGCGCGCAGCACTTCGAACCGGCGCTCATCGGCGTTCACGCGCGTCACCTCCGGGGTTTGGCCGACCTGCTTCACCGGCGAGTTTACGGAGGTGGACCGACACGCGGCGAAAGTCGGTCGACCGGGTTCGGCCCGGGCCGTTAGCGTCCGGTCGGTGCTCCCGAGGATCCAGTCCGCGCTCCGCCGGTCGATCGAGCCGGACGCGGTGCGCGTCGGCCCCTTCCTGGCCCGGTTCGACCCCGACCACGACAGCGTGTTCCTGAACTACGCGATGCCCGACGCGGGCGCCTCGCCGACGCCGGAGGAGGTGGCGGCGCTGGTGGCCGCGTTCCGGGAGCGGTCGCGGGTGCCGCGGCTGGAGTACCTGCGCCCCCTGCCCGCGGTCGACGCGGCGCTGGCGGCGGCCGGGTTCGAGGTGGAGCAGCTGCTGCCGATGCTGGCGCTGGAGGAGTTGCGGACGCCGGCGGCGCCGGACGGGGTGGAGTTCTTCGACCCGGTGTCGGACGCGGAGCTGCGGGAGCTGTCGACGGTGCAGCACGGCGCGTTCGGCTCGGCCGAGGTGGCCACCGACGGCGACGTGGCGCGGCAGCACGAGCTGCTGGCGGCCGGCGGCGGGCTGTTCGCGGCCCGGGTCGACGGCGTGGTCGTGGGCGGTGGCGCGTTCACCCCTCCGGCGGAGGGGTTGAGCCAGGTGGCGGGCATCGCGGTGCGGGCGGCGTTCCGGGGTCGCGGCATCGCCTCGACGCTGTGCGCGGAGCTGACCGCGCGGGTGCTGGCGCTGGGCCACACGCCGTTCCTGGAGACCGAGCCGGACGCGAAGGTGACCCGGCTGTACGAGCCGCTGGGGTACCGGGTGATCGGCGAGTCGGCGGCGATCTCGTTGCGGTAGCGCGAGGTTCGCCGACCACCCGGCGGGGTGCGGGCCGTCCGGGTGGTGTCGGCGGTCGACCGCACCGGATCGGGTGATCTTCGTCAGGTCAGCCGGTGGACGACCGCGTCGGCCAGCAGGCGGCCGCGGTCGGTGAGCACGCAGCGGCCCTCGTCCAGGGCGTCCGGGTCCAGGAGGCCGTCGGCGGCGGCGGACTTCGCCTCGGTGCGGCCCTCGGGCGCCAGGGCGTCGAGCGGGAGGCCGTCGGAGAGCCGCAGTTCGAGCAGGACGCGTTCCACGCGGCGGTCGTCGGCGCCCAGGGTCTCCCGGCCGGCGGCGGGCGAGTGGCCCCCGGCGAGCACCTCGGCGTACTTGGCGGGGTGCTTGACGTTCCACCAGCGGACGCCGCCGACGTGGCTGTGCGCGCCCGGGCCCGCGCCCCACCAGTCGCCGCCGCGCCAGTACAGGACGTTGTGCCGGCACCGCGACGCCTCGGACGCGGCCCAGTTGGAGACCTCGTACCAGGACAGGCCCTGCGCGGTGAGGGCGGCGTCGATCAGCTCGTACTTGTCCGCCAGCACGTCGTCGTCGGGCATCGGGATCTCGCCGCGGCGGACCCGGCGGGCCAGCGCGGTGCCCTCCTCCACGATGAGCGCGTAGGCGGACACGTGGTCGACGCCCGCCTCGGCGACCGCGTCCAGCGACCGGCGGAGGTCGTCGGTCGTCTCGCCGGGGGTGCCGTAGATGAGGTCGAGGTTGACGTGGTCGAAGCCGGCGGCGCGGGCCTCGCGGGCGGCGGCGACCGGGCGGCCGGGGGTGTGGTTGCGGTCGAGCAGCGCCAGCACGTGCCGCACCGCGGACTGCATGCCGAGCGACACGCGCGTGTAACCCGCGTCACGGATGCCCGCGAAGAACTCCGGCGAGGTCGACTCCGGGTTGGACTCGGTGGTCACCTCGGCATCCGACTTGACGCCCAGTGACGAGCGGACCGCGGCGAGCACGTCGGCCAGGCCGTCCGCGCCGAGCAGTGACGGTGTGCCACCGCCGACGAACACGGTGTCGACCGGTGGCGGGGTGCCCAGGACGCGGGCGGCGAGGTCGAGTTCGCGGCGCAGGCCCTCGAGCCAGGACTGCGGCGAGGCGGAAGTGCCCAGCTCACCGGCGGTGTAGGTGTTGAAGTCGCAGTAGCCGCACCGGGTCGCGCAGAACGGGACGTGCACGTAGACGCCGAGTCCGCGGCTCCCCAGGTCGGCGAGCGCGGACACGGGCAGTGAGCCGTCGGGCGGAGCGGGGTCGCCGGTCGGCAACGCGGAGGGCATGGGTCACATCCTCCCACTTCCAGCCCTCGTGACCCCCGTCCCACCATGCGGTTGACTGTGGACCACGGGGTGGACGCGTGGCACGCTGAGCCCCATGACCTCGACCGGAGTCCGCCTGGTGGTGCGCCGCCACGTCGACTTCCGTCGTGTCTCCAGCGCGATGTGCCGTCCTTCGGCATAACCCGCGCCCGACTTCAATGTTCCCGTCGGCGCCGGGCGCGCTGACGAGACCCCCACCACGGCACCACCGGGACTCGGACGCGCTCCAGCGCCCCGATTCCCCGGAGGACGAGGATGGTCCCCCCGACTACGACGCCCGGGCGCGTTAAACAGCGCCGAGGTGAGGGGCAGTGGGCGCTGGGCTACCGCGAGCCGCTGAACCCCAACGAGCGGAGCAAGAAGGACGACAACCCGCTCAACGTGCGGTCCCGGATCGAGAACATCTACGCGCACGGCGGGTTCGCCTCCATCGACCCGGCCGACCTGCGGGGGCGCTTCCGCTGGTACGGCCTCTACACCCAGCGCAAGCCCGGCATCGACGGCGGTCGCACGGCCACCCTCGAGCCGGAGGAGCTGGACGACGAGTACTTCATGCTCCGGGTCCGGATCGACGGCGGGCGGCTGACCACGGCGCAGCTGGCGCTGATCGGCGAGCTGTCGCAGACCTACGCGCGCGACACCGCGGACATCACCGACCGGCAGAACGTCCAGTACCACTGGATCCGCGTCGAGGACGTGCCGGCGATCTGGCAGAAGCTCGAGGCCGCCGGGTTGACCACGATGGAGGCGTGCGGTGACAGCCCCCGGGTGATCCTGGGCTCGCCGGTCGCGGGCATCGCGGCGAGCGAGCCGATCGACGGGTCGCCCGCGATCGACGAGATCCTCCGCCGCTACATCGGCGACCCGCGGTTCTCCAACCTGCCGCGCAAGTTCAAGACCGCGATCTCCGGGCTGCCGGACGTGGCGCACGAGATCCACGACATCGCGTTCGTCGGCGTGGAGCACCCCGAGCACGGCCCCGGCTTCGACCTGTGGGTGGGCGGCGGCCTGTCGACCAACCCGATGATCGGCAAGCGGCTGGGCGCGTGGGTGCCGCTGGACGAGGTCCCGGACGTGTGGGAGGGCGTGATCAGCGTCTTCCGCGACTACGGCTATCGCAGGCTGCGGCACCGGGCGCGGATCAAGTTCCTGGTCGCGGACTGGGGTCCGGAGAAGTTCCGCGAGGTGCTGGAGGACGAGTACCTCAAGCGCAAGCTGGTCGACGGTCCGGCGCCGGTGGTGCCGGACGTGCCGTTGGACCACGTGGGCGTGTACCCGCAGAACGACGGCCTGTTCTACGTGGGCGCGGCGCCGATCGCGGGCCGGGTCAGCGGTTCGACGCTGGTCGAGGTGGCCAAGGCGGTGGAGCGGGCCGGTTCCGGCCGGGTCCGGTTGACCCCGCAGCAGAAGATCGTGGTGCTCGACGTCGCCGAGGCCGAGGTCAAGGGGCTCCAGGCGGACCTGGCGAAGCTGGGGTTGCAGACCGAGCCGTCGCCGTGGCGGCGCGGGATCATGGCGTGCACCGGCATCGAGTTCTGCAAGCTCGCGATCGTGGAGACCAAGGCCCGCGCGGTCGAGCTGGTGTCCGCGCTGGAGACCCGGCTCGCCGACGTCGTCGACGGCGTCACGGCCCCGATCTCGGTGCACATCAACGGCTGCCCCAACTCGTGCGCCCGCATCCAGACCGCGGACATCGGGCTCAAGGGCATGATCGTCACCGACGAGCGCGGCGACCAGGTCGAGGGCTTCCAGGTGCACCTGGGCGGCGGGCTCGGCCTCGACGCCGGGTTCGGCCGGAAGCTGCGCGGCCACAAGGTGACCGCCGCCGAGCTGTCGGACTACGTGGAGCGCGTGGTGCGGAAGTTCGTCGCCGGGCGCGAGCCGGACGAGCGGTTCGCGCAGTGGGTCACCCGGGCGGACGAGGGCGACCTGAAATGAGCGAGCGCGCCACGCCGTTCCACTGTCCGTACTGCGGCGACGAGGACCTGCGGCCCGAGGAGGAGCCCGCCTACTCGTGGCTGTGCGCCTCGTGCCGCCGCGTGTTCACCGTGAAGTTCGTCGGTCTCAAACTTCCCGAGGAGGTCCGGAGATGACCGCTCCGACCAGGGTCGAGGAACTGCGGGTCATCGCCGAGGCGGCGTCGGTCGAGTTGGCGCACGCGTCCGCGGAGGACGCGCTGGCCTGGACCGCGCGCACGTTCGGCGAGAGCTGGATCGTGGCGTCGAACATGCAGGACGCGGTGCTCATCGACCTGGCCACGAAGGTCAAGGCGGACATCGACGTGCTGTTCCTGGAAACCGGCTACCACTTCGCGGAGACGATCGGCACCCGCGACGCGGTGGACCTGGTCTACCCCGGCACGCACATCGTCAACGCGGCGGCCGAGCAGTCGGTGGCCGACCAGGAGGCCGAGTTCGGCCTGCTGAACCGGACGAACCCCAACGAGTGCTGCCGGCTGCGCAAGGTGATCCCGTTGCAGCGCACGCTGCGCAACTACGACGCGTGGGTCACCGGCGTGCGCCGGGTCGACGCGCCGACGCGGGCGGACACGCCGATCGTGCAGTGGGACGAGCGCAACGGCCTGGTCAAGGTCAACCCGATCGCGGCGTGGACCGACGAGGAGTTCACCAGCTACATCGCCGACCACGGGATCCTCGAGAACCCCCTGGTGCAGGCGGGTTATCCCTCCATCGGCTGTGCGCCGTGCACCGCCAAACCGCTGCCCGGGTCGGACCCGCGCAGTGGCCGGTGGGCGGGTCAGTCGAAGACGGAATGCGGGTTGCACGGATGACAGGCACAGCTTTGGACACGTTGGGGCGCTTGGAGTCCGAGGCGATCCACATCTTCCGCGAGGTGGCGGGGGAATTCGATCGGCCGGTGATCCTCTTTTCCGGCGGCAAGGACTCGACGCTGCTGCTGCACCTCGCCATCAAGGCGTTCTGGCCCGCGCCGGTGCCGTTCCCGCTGTTGCACGTCGACACCGGGCACAACTTCCCCGAGGTCATCGAATTCCGCGACCGGGTGGTGGCCCGGCACGGGTTGCGGCTGGAAGTGGCGAGCGTACAGGACTTCATCGACGACGGGCGGCTCGCGGAACGTCCGGACGGCACCCGGAATCCGTTGCAGACCGTGCCTTTGCTGGATGCGATCACCACTCACAGGTTCGACGCGGTTTTCGGCGGCGGACGCCGTGACGAGGAGCGCGCGCGGGCGAAGGAGCGCATTTTCAGCCTACGCAACGCGTTCGGTCAGTGGGAACCGCGGCGGCAGCGTCCCGAATTGTGGAACCTCTACAACGGAAGGCACCGTCCGGGGGAACATGTACGCGTGTTCCCGCTGTCCAACTGGACGGAACTCGACGTCTGGCACTACATCGCGCGAGAGGAGATCGAGTTGCCGTCGATCTATTACTCGCACCAGCGCGACGTGTACCTGCGTGACGGGATGTGGCTCGCGGAAGGCCCCTGGGGCGGCCCGCGCGACGGGGAGGAATTGGTGTCGAAGACGGTGCGCTACCGCACGGTCGGCGACGGTTCCTGCACCGGCGCGGTGGAATCGGACGCCGCCGACATCGAGGCCGTGATCTCCGAGGTCGCCGCGTCCCGACTGACCGAGCGCGGCGCCACGCGCGCCGACGACCGGTTGTCCGAGGCCGCCATGGAAGACCGCAAGCGGGAGGGGTACTTCTAAATGAGCGACCTGTTGAGGTTGGCGACAGCCGGCAGCGTGGACGACGGCAAGTCCACGCTGGTCGGAAGGTTGTTGTACGACACCAAGTCCGTGCTCGCGGACACGCTCGACGCGGTGCACCGCGCCAGCGCGGACCGGGGCCTGACGACCCCGGACCTGTCGCTGCTGGTGGACGGCCTGCGCTCGGAGCGCGAGCAGGGCATCACCATCGACGTGGCCTACCGCTACTTCGCCACGCCCAAGCGGTCCTTCGTGCTGGCCGACACCCCCGGGCACGTGCAGTACACCCGGAACACGGTCACCGGCGCGTCCACCGCGCAGCTGGGCGTGCTGCTGGTCGACGCGCGCAAGGGCGTGATCGAGCAGACCCGCAGGCACGCCGCGGTGCTCGCGCTGCTGGGCGTGCCCCGGCTGGTGCTGGCGGTCAACAAGATCGACCTCGTGGACTACGACGAGGTCACGTTCTCCCGCATCGCCAAGGAGTTCACCGCGCACGCCACCGCGCTCGGCTTCGCCGAGGAGAACGTGGTGGAGATCCCGGTGTCCGCGCTGGCGGGCGACAACGTGGTGGACCGCTCGGCGAACACGCCGTGGTACGACGGCCCGACGCTGCTGCACCACCTGGAGACCGTGCCGGTCGACTCCGACCCGCACGACGCGCCGTTCCGGTTCCCCGTGCAGTACGTGATCCGGCCGCGCACCGCGGAGTTCCCCGACTACCGCGGCTACGCGGGCCAGGTCGCGGCGGGCACCGTGCGGGTGGGCGACGAGATCTCCGTGCTGCCGTCGGGTTCGCGCAGCCGCGTCACGGGCATCGACACCGCCGACGGCCCGCTGGACGAGGCGTTCGCGGGCCAGTCGGTGACGCTGCTGCTGGCCGACGACGTGGACCTCTCGCGCGGCGACCTGATCGCGGCGGCGGGCGCGGGTCCGGTGGTCACCGACGAGTTCGAGGCGACCGTGTGCTGGTTGTCCGACAAGACGTTGACGCCCGGCGCTCGGGTGCTGGTCAAGCACGGCACGCGCACCGTGCAGGCCATCGTGACCACGCTGCACACCCGGTTCGACGAGCAGAAGCTCGCGAGCGCACCGAGCCCGTCGTCGTTGGGGCTCAACGAGATCGGCCAGGTGGCGGTGCGCACCGCCGAGCCGATCCCGGTCGACGACTACACGCGCAGCCGCCGGACCGGGTCGTTCCTGGTCATCGACTCGGCCGACGGCAGCACCCTGGCGGCGGGCCTCGTCGGCGCGCCGCTGCCCGAAGTGGGCGGGGTGGGCGACTCCGCCCCGGCCGACACGCACGCCCTCGTTTCGCCCGGTCCCTGAAACACCGCAGAAAGGCCTCCTCCGCCGTGAGCTCAAGACGCAGCATCCTCACCAAGTCACTGGCCGTAGTGACCGCGTTCGTCGCCCTGACCGCGTGCTCGCGGGCGGACAGCGGCGGCAGCGCGGCCACGTCGAGCGCCCCCGTCCAGGGCACTCCGGCCACAGAGCTCCGGCTCGGGTACTTCCCGAACGTCACGCACGCCGCCGCGCTGGTGGGTGTGGACAAGGGCCTGTTCGCCAAGGAACTGGGCGACACCAAGCTGACCACGCAGACGTTCAACGCGGGCCCGGAGGCGGTCAACGCGCTGCTGGGCAGCTCGCTGGACGCGACGTTCATCGGCTCCGGCCCGGCGATCAACGCCTACGCCAAGTCCAAGGGCGAGGCGATCCGGGTCATCTCGGGCGCGACCTCGGGCGGCGCGCAGTTCGTGGTGAAGCCGGAGATCAACTCGGCGGCGGACCTCAAGGGCAAGGTCATCACCACCCCGCAGCTGGGCAACACGCAGGACGTGGCGCTCAAGAAGTGGCTGTCGGACCAGAAGTTGACCGTGGGCACGGGACCGGACCAGGTCAACGTCACCAACACGGAGAACGCGCAGGCGCTGGACCTGTTCAAGAAGGGTGACGTCGCGGGCGCCTGGGTGCCGGAGCCGTGGTCCTCGCGGCTGGTGCTGGACGCGGGCGCCAAGGTGCTGCTGGACGAGAAGACCCTGTGGGACGGCGGCAAGTTCCCGACCACGGTGCTGATCGTGCGCACCGAGTTCCTGCGCGACCACCCGCAGACCGTCGAGGCGCTGCTGAAGGGCCTCGTGGCCTCGACCGACTACGCGACCGGCAACAAGGCCGACGCCAAGAAGGTCGTCAACGAGTCGCTGAAGAAGCTGACCGGCAAGGCGCTGGGCGACCCGGTGCTCGACCGCGCGTTCGAAGGCATCGAGCTGACCGTGGACCCGCTGGCCAAGACGTTCCCGCAGCTGGCGAAGGACGCGGTGACGGCCGGGGTGTCGAAGGAGGCGGCCGACGTCAAGGGCATCGCCGACTTCACGCTGCTGAACAAGGTGCTTTCGGCCGCGGGCAAGCCGTCCGTGGACGCCGCCGGGCTCGACAAGAAGTAGCACAGGGGAAGGCAGGCACACGATGACCGCCACTCTCGAACCCGCGACCGCGACGTCCACAGTGGACCCCGCGGTGACATTGTCCGGCGTGCGCAAGGTGTTCGGCCACGGCACATCGGCCGTGGTGGCGCTCGACGGCGTCGACCTCAAGGTCGCGCCGGGCGAGTTCGTGTGCCTGCTGGGCGCGTCCGGCTGCGGCAAGAGCACACTGCTCAACCTCGTCGCCGGTCTGGACGCGCCCTCCGCGGGCGGCATCGAGCTGACCACCTCGCGGCCGGCCGTGATGTTCCAGGAGGCCGCGCTGATGCCGTGGCTCACCGCGGAGCGCAACGTCGAGCTGCCGCTGCGCCTGGCCGGCCTCAAGCGCGGTCCGCGCCGGGAGAAGGCCGGCGAGCTGCTCTCGTTGGTGCGCCTGGAGGGTGCGGGCCACAAGCGCCCGCACGAGCTGTCCGGCGGCATGCGGCAGCGCGTGGCGCTGGCCCGCGCGCTGGCCTCCACGCTGGGCAGCGCCGAGGAGGGCACGCCCGGTCTGCTGCTGATGGACGAGCCGTTCGCGGCGCTGGACGCCATCACCCGCGACGTGCTCCAGGCCGAGCTCGTCCGGGTGTGGAAGGAGACGCGGACCGCGATCGTGTTCGTCACCCACGACGTGCGCGAGGCGGTCCGGCTCGGGCAGCGGGTCGTCCTGCTGTCCTCCCGGCCCGGTCGCGTGGTCCGCGAGTGGTCCACCGCGGACGGCGACCAGGCCGTGCTGATCGAGGAGATCACGACGCACCTGCGCGAGGTGATCAGTGGCCACGCGGCTTGACAACGACCTGGCGGCCGTCGGGGCGGGCCTGGACGCGCTGGACGCGCCCACCACCTCGCACCGGCCGTCGGTGTGGAAGCGCTTCGTGCGCACGGGCGTGCCGCCGATCATCGCCTTCGTGCTGCTGATCGGCGCGTGGCAGGCGCTGTGGGCGGCGGCGTTCTGGCCGGAGTACCAGCTCCCGTCGCCGCTGTCGGTGTGGAACTCGATCGCCGAGGCGGTCGAGACGGGTCGGGCGTTCGAGGTGCTGTGGACGTCGGTGAGCCGCGCGGTGCTCGGCTTCCTGACCGCCGTGGTGATCGCGACGCCGCTCGGCCTGCTGATCGCCAAGGTGCGCGTGGTGCGGGCCGCGATCGGCTCGCTGGTCACCGGACTCCAGTCGCTGCCGTCGGTGGCGTGGGTGCCCGCGGGCATCCTGTGGTTCGGCGCGACCCCGTCGACCATCTACTTCGTGGTGCTGATGGGCTCCGTGCCGTCGATCGCGAACGGCCTGGTGGCGGGCGTCGACCAGATCCCGCCGCTGCTGCCCAGGGTCGGCCAGGCGCTGGGCGCGGGGCGGCTCGCGTCGGCCAGGCACATCCTGCTGCCCGCCGCGCTGCCCGGTTACCTGGCCGGGTTGAAGCAGGGCTGGGCGTTCTCCTGGCGGTCGCTGATGGCCGCCGAGATCATCGCCACCTCGCCGCAGCTGGGCGAGGGCCTCGGGCAGTACCTGCACAACGGGTCCTCGCTCAACGACATCTCGATGGTGATCGCGGCGATCTTCCTGATCCTGCTGGTGGGCGTGGGCATCGAACTGCTGGTGTTCCGCCCGCTGGAGCGCGCCGTGCTGCGCGCCCGCGGCCTCACGGGCGCGCTGTGACCGCACTGGTCGCCGTCGCCCACGGTTCCCGGGACCCCCGCTCCGCGTCCGCCGTGCGCTCGCTGGTGGACGTGGTGCGGGAGCTCGCGCCGGAACTCGACGTGCGCACCTCGTTCCTCGACCTGTCCGCGCCGCTGCTGCCCGACGTGCTGCGGTCGGTCGCGGCGGACGGCCACCGGCACGCCGTGGTCGTGCCCCTGCTGCTGGGCAAGGCCTACCACGCGCGCGTCGACGTGCCGTCCGCGGTGACGGCCGCCGCCGTGCCGGTGGACGTGCGCATCGCGGACGTGCTGGGACCCGACCACCGCCTGGAGTCCGCCGCGCTCCGCCGCCTCGCCGCGGCGGGCGCGCACCCCGGCGACCGCTCCCTGGGCGTGGTCCTGGCCGCGGCCGGCAGCTCGCACGAACCGGCCAACGCGACCGTGGCGTCGATCGCCGCGTCCTGGGCACACCGGTTCGGCTGGGCAGGCGCGGAAGCCGCCTTCGCCTCCACCGCCACCCCGGACGTGCCGACCGCGATCGCCCGCCTGCGGGCCCGCGGCGCGACCCGGATCGCGGTCGCCTCGTGGTTCCTCGCCCCGGGTTTCCTGCCCGACCGGGTGGCCCGGCTGGCCGGACAGGCGCCGGTGGCCGCACCGCTCGGGCCGGACCTGGCCGTGGCGTCCCTGGTGCTGGACCGCTACCACGCGGCACTGCCGGTCGCGGTGCCCGCCTGACCGGAGTCCACCCACCGCCGCCCACCGCGCCCGCCCGACCCGACTCGTAGAGTGCGGGCCATGGCAGACGAGCTGGTCCACTACGAGGTGCGGCGTGGCATCGCGACGATCACCTTGGACTCCCCGCACAACCGCAACGCCCTGTCGACCAGGCTGCGCGCCGAGCTGACCGGCCACCTGAAGGCGGCCGTGCACGACGACGCGGTCCGGGTGGTCGTGCTGACCCACACCGGCCCGGTCTTCTGCTCGGGCATGGACCTGAAGGAGGCCGGCGGCGCGAGTTCCGACCAGCAGGGCGTCAACGAGTTCCCGGCGATCCTCGAGCAGCTGTGGACCAGCCCGAAACCGGTCGTCGCCCGCCTGGCCGGCCCGGCCCGCGCCGGCGGCGTCGGCATCGTGGCCGCGTGCGACATCGCGATCGCCGCCGACACCGCCACGTTCGCGTTCAGCGAGGTCCGCATCGGCGTGGTCCCGGCGGTCATCTCGGTGACCGTCCTCCCCCGCCTGCTCCCCCGCGCCGCGCACGAGCTGTTCCTGACCGGCGAGACCTTCGACGCCCACCGCGCCACCACGATCGGCCTGGTCAACCGGGCCGTGCCGGCCGACGACCTGGACACCGAGGTCACCCGCTACACCGACATGCTCGCCCTGGGCGCGCCCAACGCCCTGGCCGCCACCAAGCGGATGCTCCAGGACCCCCGCCCGACCAACCTGGGCGAGGTCTTCGCCGACATGCTGGAACTCTCCGCCCGCCACTTCGGCGGTCCCGAGGGCCAGGAGGGCATCACCGCGTTCGTGGAGAAGCGCAAGCCCACGTGGGTCCCCACCGACTGACCGGACCCCGGCCGACCCGCCAGGACCCCGGGTCGGCCGAACGGCCACCACGCCCGGGACGACCCACCCGCGCTCGGCGCGTCAGAACCAGCCGGTGCACTCGATCCGACCCGCGGACGACCCGCAGGCGCGCATCAACCGCCCGTCGTCGTCGTACGCCCCGGTGTGCGCCCCGTCACCCGAATCGACCCGCCGGTACCCGAGGAACCCCTCGTACCCGGACCCGTCGGGCCGCATCCGGTCGGTCCAGATCTCCTCGCCGGGCGTCGCCGACGACAACCGTCCCCACGCGCACCGGGTCCGGTTCGACGCCCGCAACTCGACCACCCGCCCGTTGTGCATGGTCACGGGGTTGTCCCCGTCCTTCACGTCGAACGGCGTGAAGGCCTCGGCGTAGTCACACCCGGGATCGTCGACAACCCCGTAGGACACCGGTGAGAGCAACACGAACACCACGAACCCGGCCACGACCATGACCGGACACTGTGGCCCGACTCCACAGCGCCCGCAGGACGACGTCCCTCAGTCGGGGTACTCCACGGTCAGGAACCGGGCCCGCCCGGCCGTCCGCACCACCGCGTCGGCCAGCACCCGTTCCACCCCGGGATCACCGCCCGACCACACCAGCACGTGCTCGCCCACCGGCAACCAGGACAGGTCCGACGCGAGGTCGTACAACGCGTCGAGGTTGCGGCCGTAGTAGTCGGGGAAGTCCAACGCCTCCCCGATCGCCTCGAGCACCGCCCGACGCCCGTGCACGCCGTCGGCGACCACGTGCCGGAACGTCATCGCGTCACGTCCACGACCACGAACGACCCGTAGTGGTCACCGGTGTAGAAGAACTCCTTCGCACTGCCGACGACCAACCGCCGGGCACCGCGGTCGGGGCTGTCCGGCGTGGGCACGGTGTACTCCTTGTAATACCCGGAGTCCTTGGCGGGCAGCAGCTTCTCGCGGTTCTCGAAAGCCACCCCGTCGTTCGACGGGTAGGGGAACGGCCCGCCCTTGTCGATCAGCTTGACGGTGGCCGCCGCCTCCTTGGGCAGTTCGGACAGCGATTTCACCGCCAGCCCGGAGGTCTGCCCGGGTACGTTCTGCCCGGACTTGCCCGCCGCCACCTTCGTGGACGGCGAAGCGGCGGCCGTGGAGGAGGAACTCGCGGGGGACGCCGTGTCGTCCCCGCCGAGATCCTTGGCGAAGTAACCGACGACGACCAGAACGACAAGCCCGATCAGGGCGACAGTGAGACGACGCGCAGGGGTCACCCGGTCAGACTACGAACCGGACTCGACCTTTCCAGCCCCAGGGGGCAGGACGTCGTTGACATCTTCACCCGAATCCCGAACCGGGTTGATCCGCGCGGAGGCGTCGTCGACCACCCGGTCGATCAACCGCGCCACCCCGAGCGCCAGGGGCAGCAGCACGCACATGAGCAGCCCGAACTGGAACGGGAAGGGCAACTGGGCAAGCCACAGCTCGACCCCGTCCCACCACTGCGCGACAGCCTCCGGCACCCCGAAAGCCTACTGCGGTGAGCCGCTTCACCGCACACGAACGGCTACCACTCGGTAAGTTGCGCCCATGTTCGCCGTCTACGCAGCCGAGCCGAGCCCCGACGACCCCCTCTCCGCCCTCCGCCTTGGCGACCGCCCCACCCCCGAGGCGCCCGAGGGCTGGGTGAAGGTCGCGATGCGCGCGGCCAGCGTGAACATGCACGACCTGTGGACCCTGCGCGGGGTGGGCATCAAGCGCGAGAGCTTCCCGATGATCCTGGGCTGCGACGGCGCGGGCGTGCTGGAGGACGGCACCGAGGTGGTCCTGCACTCGGTGATCAGCTCCCCCGACTGGTCCGGTGACGAAACCCTGGACCCGGGCCGCACCCTGCTGACCGAAAAGCACCAGGGCACCTTCGCCGACCACGCGATCGTCCCGAAGCACAACGTGCTGCCCAAACCGAAGGACCTGACCTTCCCCGAAGCCGCGTGCATGGGCACCGCGTGGCTGACCGCGTACCGAATGCTGTTCGTGAAATCCGACCTCCGCCCAGGCCAGACGATGCTCGTCCAGGGCGCATCAGGAGGCGTGGCGACAGCACTGATCCAACTCGGCAAAGCCGCCGGCTTCCAGGTGTGGGCAACAGGCCGAACCGAGGAAAAACGAGCCCTGGCCACCACCTTGGGCGCCCACGCCACCTTCGAACCGGGAGCCCGCCTCCCCACCCGAGTGGACGCGGTCTTCGAAACAGTGGGCAAGGCAACCTGGTCCCACTCCCTGAAGTCCCTGAAACCAGGCGGCACGGTGGTCATCTCCGGCGCGACAAGCGGAGACGCCACCGCAGCGGAACTACAACGAATCTTCTTCCTACAACTACGCGTAGTCGGCTCCACCATGGGCACCAAACAAGAACTGGCAGACCTGCTCCAGTTCTGCGCCCTCAACAACCTACGCCCCCAAATCGGCCAAGAACTCCCCCTCCAGGAAGCCAAAACGGCCCTGACCTCCCTACTCAACGGCGAAACCGCAGGAAAAATCGTCCTCACAACGACGACGTAACCCGCCCGGGCACCAGCCCACAGGCCAAGCCCGGCGCGCTCTCCCCGTATGGCCTGGGCGCAGCCCAACCGCATGTGTCAAGGGGGCGCATTAAGCGCTACCGCCGCCCAAACTCACAAACCGCCCCCTTGACGCATGTGGTTGCCTCCGGCAGGCCATACGGGGAGAGCGCGCAACGCCCTTCCTCCCCGGAGGCGCTGCCCGTCCGGCGAGGACGCTTTTACGCTCTGATCCCAACCCACTTCACACACGCACCCACACCCACACGCACCCACTCCCGACACCCAGCCACACCCACACCCACTCCCCAGCCACACCCACACCCACTCCCCCACACCCCACAGCACCCAAACGGCCCACCCCAGTTGTCCACCCGAACAACCCACCACCCCCACAGTTGTGAAGTAGGACAGAATCCGCAGTGCGCAGCACGCGTAGGTTCGCCGCACACACACCACCGAGGGAGCTGGCATGAGCGTGCAGGGCGGTTTCGGCCAAGGCAGCGGTGTGTTCCGCCGCAAGCCCATCGACCAGATCGCGAACGACCCCGGCACCGGCCTCACCAGGACCCTGGGCCTGTGGCAGCTGACCGCCATCGGCATCGGCGGCATCATCGGCGCCGGCATCTTCTCCCTCGCCGGGGCCGTCGCCAACAAGACCGCGGGCCCCGCCGTCCTGATCTCCTTCCTCATCGCGGGCATCGCCAGCGCCGCCGCGGCCTTCTCCTACGCCGAGTTCGCGGGCCTGATCCCCAAGGCGGGCTCCGCCTACACCTACGGCTACGCCGTCCTGGGCGAGATCGTCGGCTGGTTCATCGGCTGGGACCTCCTCCTCGAGTACACCGCCATCGTCGCGGTGGTCGCGATCGGCATCTCCGGCTACTTCACCGAACTCCTGAGCCTGCTGAACATCCACCTCCCCGAGTGGATGCTGGGCGCGCCCGGCACCGAACCACCGGGCACCGCCTCCGGCTCGTACAAGGTCAACCTGTTCGCCGCCCTGCTCTGCCTGCTGATCGCGTTCATCCTGAACCAGGGCATGAAGAACGCGGCGAGGTTCGAGACGGTCCTCGTCTACCTCAAGATCGCGATCGTGCTGCTCGTGGTGGTCGTCGGCGTGTTCCACATCGACACCGCCAACTACAACCCGTTCTTCCCGTTCGGCCTGTCCGGCGCGTTCACCGGCGCCGCCACCGTCTTCTTCGCCGTGTTCGGCTACGACGCGATGAGCACCGCGGCCGAGGAATCGAAGGACTCCCAGCGGCACATGCCCAAGGCGATCGTCTACTCGCTGGCCGTGTCGATGGTGCTCTACGTCCTGGCGTGCCTGGTGCTGACCGGCATGGTGAGCTACCGCGACATCGACGCGGAAAGCGCGTTCGCCACCGCGTTCGCCGACATCGGCCTGCCCGCGCTGGGCATCGTGATCTCGGTCGGCGCGGTGCTGGGCATCACCACGGTCCTGTTCACGTTCCTGATGGGCGCGGCCCGCGTCGGCTACTCGATGAGCCGCGACGGCCTGCTGCCCAAGTGGTTCGCGAAGACCCACCCGGTCAAGCACGTGCCGACCCGCACCACGTGGGTGCTGGGCATCGCGTCCGCGGTGATCGCGGGCTTCCTGCCCATCGCCGAGGCCGCCGAGCTGACCAACATCGGCATCCTGCTGGCGTTCGTGGTGGTGTGCGTCGCGGTGATCGTGCTGCGCTACAAGCAGCCCGACCTCCCGCGCACGTTCAAGACGCCGGGGATGCCGGTCGTCCCGGTCCTCGGCGTGGTGTTCTCGATCTGGCTGATCACCTTCCTCGCACCCGAGACGTGGCTGCGCTTCGCCGTGTGGTTCGTCATCGGGCTGGTGGTCTACTTCACCTACAGCCGGAAGCACTCGGAACTCGACGGGCCCGACCGCACGCCTCCGTCCTCAGTGGACTAAAAGAGACGCACCGCGCCCGGACCGCCCTGATCCCGGAACAACCGGCACCTCACCCGACCGACGAGCACCACCGGTCGACCACGTCGGCCAGCACGGCCATCGGCAGCGGCCCGCCGCCGAGCACCAGGTCGTGGAACGCCCTGATGTCGAAGCGGTCGCCCAACCGCCGCTCCGCCTCACCGCGCAGGCGCTGGATCTCCAGTCGCCCCACCATGTAGGACAGCGCCTGCGCGGGGTTCTCGATGTACCGGTCCACCTCGGAGAAGATGTCCACGTCCGGCATCACGGCGTGCGCCCGCAGGTACTCCACGGCCTGCTCCCGACTCCACCGCAACGCGTGCAACCCGGTGTCCACCACCAGCCGCGCCGCGCGCAACGAGTCGGCCGACAGCATCCCGAGCCGCGCCACGTCGGAGCTGTACAACCCCATCTCGTCGGCCAGCCGCTCGGTGTAGAGCGCCCACCCCTCGAGGTAGGCCTCCACCGACGCGAACCGCCGCAGCAGCGGCAGGTCCGTCAGCTGCTGCGCCAGCGCGATCTGGAAGTGGTGTCCCGGAACGCCCTCGTGGAACGCGGTCGCCTCGGCGCTGAACCGGTCGCGCTGCTCGGCCCGGTGCGTGTTGACGAAGTACGTGCCCGGCCGCGACCCGTCCAGCGCCGGGTCGACGTAGTAGGCCAACGGCGCGTTGGGCGCGTCCGCCTCGGGCACCGCCTCCACCGCGCACCGCGCCCGCGGCGTCACGCCGAACCAGTCGACGGCCACCAGTTCGGCCCGGGCGATGGTCTCCTTGGCCAGCGCCACCATGTCCTCGGCGCAGGCCCACTTCAACCCGGGGTCGCCCAGCAGCCGGGCCCGCACCTCGGCCGCGGTGACCGGACCGAACACCCGCGCGCCGATCTCCTCGTACTCCCGGTCGAGCGACTCGATCAGGTCGAGCCCGACCCGGTGCAACTCCTCGGGGGTGTGCGCGGTGGTCGTGTAGACCTGCGTCAACTCGGCGTAGCGCCGGTCGCCGTCGCGCAGCCAGCACAGCCCGGGCCGGTCCTCGCCCCGGCCGAGCGGCGCCACCTCGTCGCGCAGGAAGTCCCGGTACCGGGCGAAGGCGGGTCGCAGCACCTCCCGGGACAGCCGGTCGGCCTCGCCCGCGAACCCGGTGTCCCACAACGGTCCGGTGAGCGGGTCGACGGACGCGGCCAGGTAGCGCTCCAACCTCTCCACCGCCGCCGTGACCAGGTGCGCGACCGGCGTCCGCTCGGACTCGCGCTGCCGCAGCGTCAACGCCTCCAGGTACCCGGGCAGGGCGCCGAGCCTGGTCAGGTAGGCCCGCCGCGCCCCGTCGTCGGCGGGCGCGGTCAGGGGTAACGCCGCCAGCAGCAGCACCACGGGCGCGTTGAGCCCTTCGGCGTACGTGTGCTCCACGAGCCCCGCGTCCAGCCGGCGCACGAGCGAGGTCGCCTGCTGCGCCACCACGGCGCGCGTCACCGGGTCGTCGTCGCCTTCCCGCACCCGTGCGGCGATCTCCTCGGCTCTTCGCCGGCACCGGGCCGCACCGACGGCGGTGGGGTCGGGCAGTCGGTCGTCCCAACCGGGTATGCCCAGCAGGGTCGCCATGACCGGGTCGACGTCGAGGACGAGGGAGAGGAGGTCGTCGGCAAGTTCGCGCGCAGTCGTCACCCGGCCATTCTGACCCGCGAATGCGTTGCTACATCGGTGGAATACGCAGGACGGCCGCGGCGAGCGCCTCGCGCGCCTCGCGGTGCAGCCGCCGTACGACCTCCGCGGCGGGGGCCGGACGGGCGAGCGCGTAGGTCTGCCCGGCCCACAGCGACATCAGCTCGGGATCACCCGTGGCGCGCACCGGTTTGGTCAGGTGGTGCACCTGCGGGTACGCGGCCGGCGCGTGCCCCTCGTTCTCCACCAGGAACCGGTTCACCAGCCCGCGCGCCGGGCGTCCGCTGAACGCCCTGGTCAACGCGGTGCGCCGGGTGCCGTCGGCGAGCGCCTCCCGGTGCGCGGCCGAGGTTCCGGCCTCCGGGCAGGACAGGAACGCGGTGCCGAGCTGCGCCGCGACCGCGCCCGCGGTGATCACCGCGGCGACGTCCGCGCCGTGCACCAGCCCGCCGGCCGCGATCAGGGGCAGGTCCACTCGGGCGCGGACCAGCCGCAGGGCGGCGAGTACGCCGAACAGTTCGCCCCCACCGGGTGATATTCCGTCGTCGCAGAACGTGCCGCGGTGCCCGCCGGCGTCACTGCCCTGCACGCACAGGGCGTCCGCGCCGACCCGGGCGGCCTGCTCGGCCTCCTGCGGGGTGGTCACCGTGACGACGACCGCGGAGCCCGCCGCGCGCAGCCGGTCCACGTCTCCGGACGAGGGGAGGCCGAAGGTGAACGACACGACCGGAACCCGCATGGCCATCACGAGTTCGAGCTTCGCGGCGTAGGAGTCGTCGTCCCAGCGCGGCTCGCCCGGCTCGGTCGGCGACTGCGCGCGCACCCGCTCGCGGTACCCGGTGACGTCCACAGTGGACTTCGCGCCGGGCACGAAGAGGTTGACCCCGAAGGGCCGCGAGGTGAGCGAGGCGGTCGCGGTCAACTGCTCCGCGACCGCCTCGACACCGAGGTACCCGGCGGCCAGGAATCCCAGGCCGCCCGCGTTGCCCACTTCCGCGACGAGCGCGGGGGTCGACGCGCCACCCGCCATGGGCGCCGCGACGACGGGAACGTCGAGTCGATCGAACATGACGCCGACGATAGTCCCGTTCACCGCCGAAGTGCGGAGGCCGAAAGGCCCGTCCTGACTGCCGGGACGGGCCTTCCGGACCCGGTTACGGCAGGGCGTCCAGGGCGGGCGCCACCGTGTTGGAGAACTGCCAGTTGTTCGCCGCGTCCCAGTTGATCGACCAGGTCATGGCGCCGCGGATGCCGGGGTAGGTCTGCGACGGCTTGAAGGAGCCGCAGCTCGTGCCCTTGGCCAGGCAGTTGAGCGCCGCCACGACGTTGGCCGGCGACTGGTAGCCGCCGCCCGCGCCGGACGGGGACGCCGGCAGGCCGAGGCCCACCTGGTCGTCGCGCAGCCCGTTCTGCAACTGGATGCACGCCAGCGAGGTGAGGAAGTCCACCGTGCCCTGCGAGTACACCTTCTGGTCGCAGCCGAGCATCGCGCCCGAGTTGTAGAACTGCATGTTGTTGATGGTCAGGATGTCCTTGACCGCCAACGCGAGCTTGAAGTACTCCATGCCGGTCGACTGCATGTCGATCGTCTGCGGGGCGAACGTGATCAGCGTGCCGCCGGCCGCGTAGATCTGGCGAAGGGCCTGGGCCATGTACGTCGAGCTGACGCCGTTCTCCAGGTCGATGTCGACGCCGTTGAAGCCGTAGTTCTGGATCAGCGTCCGCATGCTGTTGGCGAAGTTCGACGCCGCAGTCGAGCTGTTGACGCTGATGGTGCCCTTCTCGCCGCCGACGGACAGGATCACCTTCTGGCCGCGGGCCTGGAGGGTCTTGATGTCGGCCTTGAACTGGGCGTCGGAGTAGTTGAGGCTGCTCGACAGCACCGGGTCCAGGGTGAAGCTGACCGCGCCCGGCGTGCTGGTCGCGTCCGCGAACGAGACGGCCACGATGTCGTACGTGGTCGGCACGTCGGAGAGCTTGAGCAGCCGCGACTTGTTGTCGAAGTTGTGCCAGTAGCCGGTCAGCACGTGCTTCGGCAGCTTCGGGTCCTGCGGGTTCGTCGTCGTGGTCGTCGTGGTCGTCGTCGTGGTCGTGGTGGACGTCGTGGTGCTGGTCGACGTCGACGTGGACGTGGTCGGCGAGGTGGACGTGGTGGTGCTGGTCGGCGGGGTGCCCGGACCGTCGAGCACCACGTCGTCGACGTAGTAGGTGGGCTGGCCGTACCAGCCGTTGACGTAGATCGTCACGCTGGTGCTGCTGCCCGTGGTGAAGTCCAGGTTCAGCTGCGAGAAGCCGGTGGAGCCCGGCGTCCAGGTGTTCTTGTCCGTGCTGCCGGTGCCGGTCACGCCCAGGTAGACGTAGCTGCCCTGCACCCACGCGCTGAGCTTGTACGCGGTGTTCGCCTTGACCTGGATGGTCTGCGAGCACTTGGCGTTGTCCGACCCGGCAGGGGAGCCGGCCAGGGCGTGCGTGCCACCGTGCTTGACGGCGGTCTGGGCGGTCGTGCCGCCCGTGCAGGTCCAACCACTGGTGTTGCCCGCGTCGAAGCCCGCGTTGGCCACCAGGTTGGCCGCGGACGCGCTGCCCTGCACCACCAGGGTCAGGCCAACGACGGCCAGCGTACCGGCCACCAGCGCGGCCAGTGCGCGTCTCGTCCTCGAAGCCACGTGCACCTCCATGAGATCCATTCGGCGGCCTTGCCCAGGTGCAGGTGACCTGGACCACTGGCAAAATGGACTAGACCACTGGACCTTGTCAAGGGTGTGACCATGGTGGATGTGACGTTCACGGTCGAAAACGCCGTCCTGATTGCCCGCGAGGCGCACCGCGGGCAGGTCGACAAGTCCGGCAAGCCCTACATCGGGCACCCGCTGCGGGTGATGGCCCGGGTCGTCGGCGACCACGCCCGGATGGCCGCCGTGCTGCACGACGTCGTGGAGGACACGCCGGTCACCGCGGCCGACCTGCTGGCCGCCGGCTGCCCGCCCGAGGTGGTGGCCACGGTGGTCGCGCTGAGCCACCTCGACGGCGAGCCGCAGGAGGACTACCTGCGACGGGTGGCCGCCGACCCGGTCGCGGTCGAGGTCAAGCGGGCCGACATCGCCGACAACACCTCGCCGGTCCGGATGGCCGACCTCGACCAGGCCACCCGGACCCGGCTGGAGGCCAAGTACGCCGCCGCGCTGGACCTGCTCGACCGGTTGTCCTGACCCCTGTGCCGCCGCCCGCCGCTCGTCACCCGGGCGCGGCGGTTCGTAGGCTGGACGGGACGACGACCTTCCCGAGGAGTGGTGATGGCTGCGATCGGCGTGCTCGGCCCCGGTGGGGTCGGCGGACTGCTGGCGGCGCGGTTCGGCGCGGCGGGCCACGACGTGGCGGTGGTGGCCTCCGAGCGCACCGCCGCCGAGATCACCGCGCGCGGGCTGCGGTTCCAGGCGCCGGACACGGCGATCAACAGCCGCCCGGTCGCGCGGCCGTACCTGGCCGAACCGGTCGACGTGCTGTTCGTCGCGGTCAAAGCCACCGGGCTGCTGGAGGCGCTGCGCCGGGTGCCCGCGTCCGTGGTCGGCGACGCGCCGGTGGTGCCGCTGCTCAACGGCGTCGACCACCTCGCGCTGCTGCGCGCTTCCTACCCGACGGTGATCGCGGCGAGCATCGCCGTGGAGGCCACCCGGCACCAGCCGGGCGTGATCCAGCAGGTGTCCGGCGCGGCCGACCTGGTGGTGGCGCGGGAGGACCTGGCCGAGCTGATCCGCGAGGCCGGGCTGAAGGTGACCGTGGAGCCGGACGAGCGGGTGCTGCTGTGGCGCAAGCTCGCGTTCCTGGCCCCGTTCGCGCTGCTCACGACGGGTGCGAACGCGGCGATCGGCGAGGCGCGCACGCTGCGCGAGGCGTGGCTGCGCCCGCTGGTGGACGAGGCCGCGGCGGCGTCCGGGGTGGACGTGAACACCGACGCGGTGGAGGCCGCGCTGCGCACGATGGACGACACCGCGCAGTCCTCGATGCTGCGCGACTTCCGCACCGGTCGCGAACTCGAACTCGACGCGATCGCCGGACCGGTCGTGCGCGAGCTGGGACCGGAGGGCGCCCCGACCACCCTGGAGGCGGTGCGGACGATCCTGGACGCCCTGCCGGTGGGCACCGAGCCCTGGACCCGGACCTAGCTCCAGCCGTGCTTGTCCCGCAGCGCGTCGACGACCTGCGAGAACCGCTCCGGCTCCAGCACCGAGCCCTCGCGCCGGATGTCGTCCTCGGCCAGCTCGAACACCCGGTCCAGCCGCAGGTAGGACCGGCGGCCGTCGCGGTCCCAGCGGCCCGTGCCCAGGTCGAGCCAGTCGTCCAGCTCGTTGTCGTGCGGCTCCTTGCTGGACAGCATCAGCCCCAGCAGCGCCTTGCGGTGCCTGCCGACGACCAGCAGCGGCCGGTCCTTGCCCCGCGACGGGTCCTCCTCGTAGGGCACCCAGGCCCACACGACCTCGCCCGGGTCGGCCAGGCCGTCCAGGTCGGGGGAGTACTCCAGTCGCGCCGCCGCGGCGGCCGAATGCACCTCGCGGACCGCTCCCCGCTCCGGGCGGGCGCCCTCACCGTTCTCGTACACGGCGGGAAGCCTAGATCCCCGCTCACGGCCGCGCGGGACGAGTCGGGCGCGCGACGTGAGAGAATGGCTCGATCCCCCGTCCTTCTGTGCGAGGAACCTGAGTGAGCACGTTCGCCGACGAGACCTTCACGCCGCCGGAACTGATCCGGAACTTCTGCATCATCGCGCACATCGACCACGGCAAGTCGACGCTGGCCGACCGCATGCTGCAACTCACCGGCGTGGTCGAGGCGCGGGCGATGCGGGCCCAGTACCTCGACCGGATGGACATCGAGCGCGAACGCGGCATCACCATCAAGGCGCAGAACGTGCGCCTGCCGTGGCAGCTCGACGGGCAGGACCACGTCCTGCACATGATCGACACCCCGGGGCACGTCGACTTCACCTACGAGGTCTCCCGGGCGCTCGAGGCGTGCGAGGGCGCGGTGCTGCTGGTCGACGCCGCGCAGGGCATCGAGGCGCAGACGCTCGCCAACCTGTACCTCGCGATGGAGAACGACCTCTCCGTCATCCCGGTGCTGAACAAGATCGACCTGCCCGCGGCGGACCCGGACAAGTACGCCAAGGAGATCGCGCACATCGTCGGGTGCGAGCCCGAGGAGGTGCTGCGGGTCTCGGCGAAGACGGGCCTGGGCGTCGGCGCGCTGCTGGACGAGGTCGTGCGCAAGGTGCCCGCCCCGGTGGGCGACGCCGAGGCGCCGGCCCGCGCGATGATCTTCGACTCGGTCTACGACACCTACCGCGGCGTGGTCACCTACATCCGCGTGGTCGACGGCCGCATCACGCCGCGCGAGCGCATCAGGATGATGTCCACCGGCGCCACGCACGAGCTGCTGGAAGTCGGCATCATCTCCCCCGAGCCCAAGCCGAGCCGCGGTCTGGGCGTCGGCGAGGTCGGCTACCTGATCACCGGTGTGAAGGACGTGCGCCAGTCCAAGGTCGGCGACACGGTCACCTGGGAGAAGAAGGGCGCGACGCAGCCCCTCGCCGGGTACCGCGAGCCCCGCCCGATGGTGTACTCCGGCCTGTACCCGGTGGACGGCTCGGACTACCCCGAGCTGCGCGAGGCGCTGGAGAAGCTCCAGCTCAACGACGCCGCGCTGACCTTCGAGCCGGAGACGTCCGCGGCGCTGGGCTTCGGCTTCCGGTGCGGGTTCCTGGGTCTGCTGCACCTGGAGATCACCCGCGACCGGCTGGAGCGCGAGTTCGGCCTCGACCTGATCTCCACCGCGCCGAACGTGGTGTACCGCGTGGTGATGGAGGACGGGACCGAGCACGTCGTCACCAACCCGTCGGACTGGCCGGACGGCAAGCGCGCCGAGGTCTACGAGCCGATCACCAAGTGCACGATCATCGCGCCGTCGGACTACATCGGCGCGATCATGGAGCTCTGCCAGGCCAAGCGCGGCCAGCTGGGCGGCATGGACTACCTGTCCGAGGACCGCGTCGAGCTGCGCTACACGATGCCGCTGGGCGAGATCATCTTCGACTTCTTCGACGCGCTGAAGTCCCGCACCCGGGGTTACGCGTCGCTGGACTACGAGGAGTCGGGCGAGCAGGACGCCGAGTTGGTCAAGGTCGACATCCTGCTCCAGGGCGAGGCGGTGGACGCGTTCAGCGCGATCATCCACAAGGACCACGCCTACGGCTACGGCACCCGGATGGCGACCAAGCTGCGCGAGCTGATCCCCCGCCAGCAGTTCGAGGTCCCGATCCAGGCCGCGATCGGCTCCCGGGTGATCGCCCGCGAGACGATCCGCGCGATCCGCAAGGACGTGCTCGCCAAGTGCTACGGCGGTGACATCACCCGCAAGCGCAAGCTGCTGGAGAAGCAGAAGGAAGGCAAGAAGCGGATGAAGATGGTGGGGCGCGTCGAGGTGCCCCAGGAGGCCTTCGTCGCCGCGCTGTCGACCGACGACTCCAAGGACAAGGGCAAGAAGTAGCCCCGCGCGCGCCGAACGGGCGGGCACCCCTTCGAGGGTGCCCGCCCGTTCTTCGTGCCTACCGCCTGGAGGACCAGGCGTTTCCGCCGTCACCCGCGTGGCCGGAGTGGCCGCCCGAGGTGTGGCTGGTGTTGCCCGCGTCGCCGGTGTCGCCGGTCGACCCCGTGCTGCCCGAGTCGCCCGAGGTCACGTGCGTGACCGAGCCCTTGGTCCACCCCTTGCTCCAGCCGTGGCCCCACTGGTGGCCGCCGAGGTCGAGCACGAGCGCCTTGTTGCCACCGGTCGAGCCGGACGCGCCCGAGTTCCCGGAGTTGCCCGAGGTCGCGGTGTTCGCGCTCGTGGCGTTGCCGCCCTTGCCCGAGTCACCGCCGTTGCCCGCGATCGCGGTCGAGCCGTCGTGCTTCCACGACCAGCCGTGGTTCCACGAACCGGACTTCGCCCACGCGTCGCCACCGTCACCGGCCGGGCCGGAGGTGCCGCCCGTCGTGGTGCTGTGGTTCCACGCGTCACCCGTGTCACCGGTCGACCCGGTGTTGCCCGAGTCGCCCGAGGTCACGTGCGTGGCCGAGCCCTTGTCCCAGCCCTTGCTCCAGCTGCGGTCCCAGCCGTGGTTCCACTGGTTGCCGCCGAGGTCGAGCACGTACGCGGCGTTGCCGCCGGTCGAGCCCGAGTCGCCGGAGTCGCCCGACGTTCCGGAGGTCGCGGTGTTCGTGCTGGTGGCGTTGCCGCCCTTGCCCGAGTCACCGCCCGCGCCGCCGACCGCCGAGCCGTGCCGGCCCTCGGACCACGCCGTGCCGCCGGCACCGGCCTGGCCGGAGTCGCCGCCCGTCGTGGTGCTGTGGTTCGAGGCGTCGCCCGTGTCGCCGGTCGACCCGGTGTTCCCGGAGTCACCCGAGTTCACGTGCGTGGTGCACTCGGCGAGCACGCACAGCCCGGCCGCGGTGTTGCCACCGGTGGAGCCGGAGTTGCCCGAGTCGCCGGAGTTCCCGGACGTGGCGGTGTTCGTGCTGGTGGCGTTGCCGCCCTTGCCCGAGTCACCGCCCGCGCCGCCGACCGCGGAGCCGTGCGAACCGGTGGCTGTGCCGCCGTCGCCCGCCCGACCGGAGTCGCCGCCGGTGGTGGTGCTGTGGTTGGCCGCGTCGCCGGTGCTGCCGGTCGACCCGGTGTTCCCGGAATCGCCGGAGGAGACCGACGTGTCGCACCGGGCGAGCACGCACACCCCGTAGGCGGAGTTGCCGCCCGTCGAGCCGGAGTTGCCCGAGTCACCCGAGTTGCCGGACGTCGCGGTGTTCGTGCTCGTGGCGTTGCCGCCCCGGCCCGAGTCACCGCCGGCGCCGCCGAGAACCCCGTGGCCACCGGTGCCGCCGACGACGGAGTTCACGACCTCGTTCAGGCCCAGGGGGCCGTGGTCCGCGGTGTCCGCGTTGGCCATCGTGCTGCCGAGCAGGACGAACCCGCCGGAGAAGACCGCGGCGAGCAAGCCGCGTTGAACATACCTGTGCATTGTCCTGACCTTTCCCACAAAGCTGCGGATGATCTTTCAGCCGGAAGTGGAAAGGCAGGTTCAGCTCGGGTGGTTGTGCCCCAGCACGTAGCACCAGGGCAGGGGAAAGCGATAGTCGACGCCCACCGCACCGCTGTCGTCGGGAGGTCGGATCGCGCGCACACCCGGCAGGTCGCCCGGTGCGCCGGAAGCGCCACCGCCGCCGGTGCCGGCGGTGCTCGTGGCCCCGGTCAGCGCCGGCACGTCCGGTCGCGGAGCCCGGGGTCGGTCGGGCCGCACCCGGGTGTCCGACGTCACGGTCGGAGCCACGACGTCCTGCGCCACCGTGATCACGGCGGGCGTCACGGCGACCGCGTCCGGCTCCGAATACCGAACCTGAGGCACCGCGTCGACCACCGCCGGTTCGACCGCCACAACGTCCGCCACCTGCGGCGGAGCGGCCATCGGCACAGGTTCCACATCGGGGATCGTCGGCGGATCGGGCACCGGCCGGACCACCGGTTCGGTCACCGGGACGAGTTGCCGCGCCACCGGTTCGGTCACCGGCGCGACGGCCGCGGTCACCGGCGTCACCACCGGTTCCACCACTTGGAGCACCGGTTTCGTCACCGGCTCCACGAGCCCGGTCACCGGTTGCGTCACCGATTGCGCGAGCTGCGCGACGGGTGTCAGCACCGGGTCGACCACCGCGCCCACCAACCCGGTCACGCCGGGCAGCAGACCGGGCGGCGGATCACCGGTGTCGGCTTGCGCGGCACCGGAGGTCAGCCCCGCGAGAAATCCGAAACCGATCAGGAATCCGCTCGCGATCACGGTTCTCCTGATCATGCGAATAGTTCTTCCCATGTCATCACCTCCCTCCTGCCGGGACATTCGCCCACCCGTACGTGGCGGTTCACGCGAGAGTGGAAGAAATTACGCCGCACCAGGTCAGGATGCAGGGTGAATTCCGAAACACGAATTCTCGGACTACTTTCCGCGACCCGCACCCCGGGTTACCGGCACGTAGTGCGACCGGCTCGCCCTCCGGGGTACCTCGGGGTCGGCAAATCCGGGCGATCCCCGATGCCGGCCACCCCCGCCCGGTGGTCACCTGGAGTCATGGTTGCGAAGCTGATGAAGGCGTTGGACGTCGTGTTCGGTCACCCGCGCGGCAAGGTGGGCGAACTGGGCGGTCGGGTGATGGCGAAGGCCAACGCGAAGGTCGAGGCGCACGTGGTCGACCTGGCCCGGGCGGGAGCGAACGAGGTGGTGCTGGTGGTCGGACCCGGTCCCGGCGTCGGGTTGGAACTGGCCGCCCAGCGGTCCATGCAGGCGATCGGCGTCGACCCGTCGGAGGTGATGCTCGCCGAGGCGCGGACCCGGTGCGCCGACCTGATCGCGAACGGCCGCGTGGTGCTGCGCGAGGGCACGGCGGCGCGCACCGGTCAGGCGCCCGCGTCGGTGGACGTGGTGCTGTCGGTCGACAACCTCCAGCTGTGGGAGAACCGCCCGGCCGCGTTCCACGAGCTGTTCCGGGTGCTCAAGCCCGGCGGCAGGCTCGTCGTGTCGGTGCACCGCTGGACGCTGGAGGTCTCCGAGTCCGACCTGGTCCGCGAGGCCGAGTCGGCCGGGTTCACCGCCGTGAGCACGTCGTTGCAGCAGCACGGCGGCCTGATCCCGCCGGCGGTGCAGCTAGTCGCGAACGTCCCGGCGTAGCGGGTGCTCGGCGGGGATCTCCACCAGCACGATCAGCAACCCGTCCGGGTCCGCGATCCACATCTCGTCCAACCCCCACGGCTCCCGCCGCGCCGGTCGCACGACGTGGTCCGCGAGCGCCGCGGCCGCGACTTCGAGGTCCCGCACCTGGAGCCACAGCCGGGTGGCCGCGGTGGGCGTCTCGTCGGACCGCCCGGACACCTCCAGGAGCCCCTGCCCGAGGAAGAACACCGTGCCACCGGGGAACTCCCGGTACACGGCCAAGCCCAGCACGTCCCGGTAGAACGCGGTGGTCCGCGCGGGATCGGGTGAACGCAGGAGCACGCGACTGCCGAGGATCTCCACCCCCTCAGCCGATCACGACTCCCCCGCGCCCGCCACCTCCCGGGTCAGCAGCAGGTGCGTGGGCTCGGTGTTCGACACCTCCCGCCAGCCGTGCGCGGCGTAGAAGCGGCGGGCGCGGGCGTTGCGGGCGAACACCTCCAGCCGGGCCGTGCGGACGCCGGCGGCCCGGAAGAGGTCCAGGCACTCCTCGTGCAACGCGTGCCCCACACCGCGACCCCAGTGCGCCGGGTCGACCTGGAGCTGCCTCAGCACGTTGCCCTCGACCAGCGAGAACCCGACGAGGACGCCGTCGAACTCCGCGCACCGCCACCGTCGGTCGAGGTGGCGGTCGAGCCGGTAGCCGTGCGCGCGCACGTCCGCCTCCCACGCGGCCAACTCCTCCTCGGGCAGGTGGCCCCGGTAGTAGCTGCGCCGGGCGCGGAAGTGGATCTCCGCGATCTCGGCCATGTCCTCCGGCACGGGCGCACGCACGACGACGGTCATGCCACGGAGGACGTCGCGGACGCCGGTCAGGTTGGGTCGAGCACCCGCACGTCGTGGTCCGCGCCGGGCGCGAGGAAGTCCAGCAGCGCGGTCCCCTCGGCGATCAGCGCGTCCGGGTCGGCCGGCCGGTGGAACGGCCGCAGTTCCAGCGTCACCCGGTCGGCGAGGTCCACCACCCGCCAGTCACCCGCCGTGACGCCGTCGAGCAGGAAGAACCTCGGCACCGGCCCGTGCGGGTCGTAGCCGCGAGCCCGGACGTCGGGCGTGACCACCCGGCGGCGGTCGGCGTGCGAGAGCAGCAGGTTGTCGAAGTCGTACAGGAACCGCGGCGGCGCCGGCACGTCCTCGGCGGGGCGGGGCGCGTCGGGCAGGTCGTACAGCTCCTGGCCGTCCTCGTCGCGCAGCACGAGCAGCGGCAGCGACGCGACCACCTCGCGCAGCCCCGTCAGGCCGGACCACGTCTGCACGTCCTTCACGGTGGCCGGGCCGAACGCGGCCAGGTAGCGGGTCACCACCGCGCCCACGTCCGGTTCGGCCAGGTCGGCGCCCAACCACGTCCGCGCGTCGGTGTGCGCGATGGGTCCACTTCGGCCCCACACCGCCCGCGGCGGCACCTGCACCAGCGGCGCCAGGCAGCGCAGGGCGTAGGCGAGGGTGGCGGGCGGTCGGTCGGGCCACCGCTCGTGCAGCAGCGCGCCCAACTCCTTGTTCGTGCGCGGCTTCTCGGCCAGCAGCAGGCGACCGGCCTCGACCACGGCGGTCAGGTCGAGGTCGCGGACCTGCTTGCCGTGCAACTGGTTGCGGTACAGGTCGCGGTCCAGGGCCGGCTGCACGACGGGTCACAGCGCGAGCGCGTCCGCCGCGGTGACCAGGTGGATCGTGGAGCGCATCAACGCCATCCGGACCAGGGCCCGGTCGAGCAGCAGGTCGGCGGCGTGCTCCGGCGCGAAGCCCGCGATCCGCGACCACAGTCCCGCGTACCAGGTGTGCGGGGTTTGCGCCTGGAGGCCGACGAGCGCACCGACCACCTCCCCCACGCCGGCCGTCGTGCGGTCGAGCAGGAACTGCCGGGCGAGCGTGGCGCGGCCGAGCGCGCGGCGACTGAGGTGCCCCATGCGCGTCACGGTAGGTCGGATCGCGGACGACCACCGTCCTCAATCCGGACCGACTTGGCATCGGCCGGGGAAAAGTGATATCACTTTGCTAAGCACGAGCTATGACATCAAGGGGTGGGACATGGACGCGGCGACGGACGTGGTGGCACGCATGCCGGCACCGGTGGTGCGGGAGAAGGAAGCGATCGGCCTGCCGGGCATCCCGGCGTTCCTCATCGGGTTCGTGGCGATGCTGATCGGCGCGCTGCTGGTGGTGCTGGCCATCGCGCGGGACGTGGAGAACCCGGACTTCGCGATGGTGATCGCGGGCGTGCTGATCGTGATCGGCGGCGCGATCGGCCTGCGCGGGCTGTTCACCGTGGCGCCGGGCGAGGCGCGGGTGCTCCAGTTCCTCGGCCGGTACACCGGCACGGTCCGCAAGGACGGCCTGCGCTGGGCGAACCCGTTCAGCACCCGGGTCAAGGTCTCGACCAGGATCCGCAACCACGAGACGGCCACGCTCAAGGTCAACGACGCCGACGGCAACCCGATCGAGATCGCGGCGGTCGTGGTGTGGCACGTGGACGACACGGCGAAGGCCAAGTTCGCGGTGGACGACTTCGTGCGGTTCGTCGGCATCCAGACCGAGACCGCGGTCCGGCACATCGCCACCAGCTACCCGTACGACAACCACGAGGAGACCGGGTTGTCGCTGCGGGAGAACGCGGACGAGATCACCGAGACGCTGTCGGTGGAGATCTCGGCCCGGGTGCAGGCGGCGGGCGTGCAGGTGATCGAATCCCGGCTGACCCACCTCGCGTACGCGCCGGAGATCGCGCAGGCCATGCTCCAGCGGCAGCAGGCGGGCGCGGTCGTGGCGGCCCGGACGCGGATCGTGGAGGGCGCGGTCGGCATGGTGCAGCTGGCGCTGGCGCGGTTGGCGGAGGAGGACGTGGTGGAGCTGGACGAGGAGCGCAAGGCGGCGATGGTGTCGAACCTGCTGGTGGTCCTGTGCGGCGACCGCTCGACCCAGCCCGTGGTCAACACCGGGTCGCTGTACCACTGAGGTGGCGGAACGCAAGAGCGTCCTGCTCCGCCTCGACCCGGCCGTGCACGACGCGCTGACCAGGTGGGCGGGCGACGAACTGCGCAGCACCAACGCCCAGATCGAGTTCCTGCTGCGTCGAGCCCTGGCGGAGGCCGGCCGACTGCCCACGGGCGCCGCCGACCAGCCCAAACGAGGCCGCCCCCGGCGCACCGCGCCACCGGAGGACGACCCGCCGGACCCCGAACGACGAAGCGAGTAGCGGCCGCCCACCCGGGCAGGCCGCTACTCGCGCGTCCGCACACCGCCGTCCGCACCCCGCCGACCGAGCCCCGCCCATCCGCGCCCGCGGACCACCACCCGCCGAGCCGCGCGCGTCCGCACTCCGCTCGCCGCGCCCACAAGGCCGCCTCCGCTCGGCGAGTCCCCCGCACCCGAGCCCCACGCGTCCGGACCCCGCGCCTCACCGCCCACTCCTCGCCGAGCCCCCGCGTCCGCACCCCGCGCCCTCGCCCTGCCCCCGCATCCGTACTCCTCGCCCTGCCCCGCGTCCGCACTCCTCGCCTGGTCCCCGCGTCCGCACTCCGGGCGCACCCGAGCCCCTCGCGGCCGGCCCGATCCGACCTCCACCGGGGCGATCATGATCAAGTCGCGGCGCGGTGCGGCCGGTGCAACCGTGGACCGATGACTTCTCGGACCGAGCCGTACCCGTCGGGCGCGCCGGCGTGGGTGGACATGATGACCACCGACCGGCAGGTCACCACGGACTTCTACGGCGGCCTGTTCGGCTGGGAGTTCGAGGTCGGCGAGGCGGACACCGGCTTCTACACGATGGCGCTGGTGCACGGGAAACCCGTGGCGGGCTTCGGCGAGATGCCGGCGGACGTGCTGTTCCCGGTGGTGTGGACGACTTTCCTCGCCTCGGACGACCTGGACGAGTCGCTGCGCCTGTTGGTGACCAAGGGCGGCAAGGTGCTCGTGCCGGTGTTCGACACCGGTGGTCCGGGTCGCGGCGCGGTCGCGGTGGACCCGACCGGCGCGGCCTTCGGGTTGTGGGAGGCGGGCACGCACATCGGCGCGCACCTCGCGGGCGAGCCGGGTTCGGTGGCGTGGCACGAGTTGGCCACCCGCGACCTGTCCGCCGCGGTCGACTTCTACGGCGCGGTGTTCGACCTGACCCTGGAAACCGTGCCGGACCTGCCGTACACCCGGTTGCACGTGGACGGCCACGCGGTCGGCGGCGCGTTCGGGATGGGCGCGGACATCCCGGAGGAGATCCCGTCGCACTGGATGGCGTACTTCGCCGTCGAGGACGCCGAGGCCACCGTCGCCCGCGCCCGCGACCTGGGCGGCATCCCGGTGGGCACGCTCGCCGAGTCCAAACTGGGCCGGTTCGCGACCTTGGGCGACCCGCTGGGCGCGACCTTCAAGGTCATCCAGCAGCCACCTTCCAGCCGAGGCTGACCACGAGCGCCACCACCACGGTCAGGAACACCCGCCGCACGAACGCGGACCCCTTGCGCACCGCCAGCCGAGCACCGAACACCGCGCCGGCCAGGTTGCACACCGCGAGCACCGCGCCCAGTCCCCACAACACCTTCCCGGCCGGGACGAAGTAGAGGAGCGCGCCGCAGTTGGTCGCCACGTTGACCACCTTCGCGGTCGCCGACGCGCGCAGGAACGCGAACCCGACCAGCCCCACCAACAGGAACACCAGGAACGCACCGGTGCCCGGCCCGGCGAGCCCGTCGTAGAACCCGATCACCGCGCCGCCCAGCGCCATCACCACGACCTGGGCCACCCCGCCGAACCGCGGCGCCTCGTCCACCCCGAGATCCGGCTTGCGCCACGTGTACAGCCCGACCCCGACCAGCGCGACCAGCACCACCCCGTTGAGCACCCCCGGCGCCAACGACCCGGCGAACGCCGCCCCGCCCACCGCGCCGGCGAACGCCGCCAACGCCATCGGCACCGCCGACCGCCACTCGACCCCGGTCTGCCGCGCGTAGGTCCGCACCGCCGCGGCCGTGCCCACCACCGACGCGATCTTGTTGGTGGCCAACGCGAACAGCGGCTCCCCGCCCGGCGCGATCAGCAGCAGCGCGGGCACCTGGATCAACCCGCCCCCACCGACCACGGCGTCCACCGCGCCCGCGAGCGCGGCGGCCAGGCAGAGGAACAACAACGCGGCGAGCGACACCTGCCCGAAACCGGGCCAGTCCAGAGCGGCAGTCACCCCGCCACCCTAACCGGACACACGTACTGTTTTTTCGCCACACTCATGCCCACCACGCGACCTGCCGCACAACCCGAGCCGCCGGCCCCACCCCACCCGTCTCCGACAACGCCCACCCCCTCCCCACCTCCCTCGTGCGCACTCCCCTCGAACACCCGGATTAACCCCACCGTGAACAGCCCTGATACCCTTCCTTGCCGTACCGCGCGGCATTCCGCTGTGGAGGAAACCCGCCCCGATCCAGGGGGCGGAGCCGGTGACAAGCGCGGTACGACTCCGAGACCGAGGAAAAGGTGGCTTTCGCGTGGCGAACATCAAGTCCCAGCTGAAGCGGATCAAGACGAACGAGAAGGCGCGCCTGCGCAACAAGGCCGTCAAGTCGTCGCTGAAGACCGCGATCCGCAAGTTCCGTGAGGCCGCCGAGGCCGGCGACAAGGACAAGGCCGTCGCCTTGGCCCGCGAGGCCTCCCGCAAGCTCGACAAGGCCGTCACGAAGGGCGTCATCCACGCCAACCAGGCCGCCAACAAGAAGTCGGCCCTGGCCCGACGCGCCAACCAGATCTGAGCACCACGATCTGAGTCCAGGCTTCCGAAGCGCCGCCCTCACCACGAGGGCGGCGCTTCGGCGTCCAGCGCTCTCGGGGCTCAGCGTTCGGAGTTCAGCGCCCCGGCACACCAGTACGCCCGGCGCTCCGCCCCGATCGGCCTCGCCGGCACCTCCGCCGACCCGACGCACAACGACACTCCACAGCGCGGCAACGCCCACCGCCCGCAGACGCCCACCGTCACCCGACACCGCCAGTCAGAACGCCCGGCGGCCGGCGATCACCGACTGGCGGCAGCGCCCGGCGGTCAGCGGCACCCGGCGGTCAGCGGCACCCGGCGATCAGCGACCGCAGACTGTCGGCGACACCCAGCGGTCAGCGACACCCGGTGGTCAACGGCACCCAGCGGTCAGCGGCGCCCGCCGTGCAGCGCGACGATCCGCAGCACCGCCCGCTCCAGCGCGTACCCCGAGTCGGCGGCGACGCCCTTCACGTCCGCGTTCAGCCCCGCCACCACGGACATCGCCGTCGCCAACCCCTCGCCGTCCCAGCCGCGCGACTGGGCCTGCGCCTTCTTCACCTTCCACGGCGGCATGCCCAGCTCACCCGCCAGCTTGAACGGGTCGCCCCGGCCCACCGCCGACACCCGCGCCACGGTGCGCACGGCGTCCGCCAACGCGTCCGCCACCAGCACGTGCGGCACCCCGAGGTTGATCGCCCACCGCAACGCCTCCAGCGCGCCCGCGCGATCACCCATCACGGCCTTCTCCGCCACCGCGAACCCGGTCACCTCGGCCCGCCCCCGGTGGTACCGGTGCACGGCGTCGGCGTCGACCTTGCCGCCGGTGTCGGACACGAGCTGCGACGCCGCCGCCGCCAACTCGCGTAGATCCGACCCCACCGCCTCGATCAGCGCGCCGACCGCGTCACCGTCCACCTTGCCGCCGGCCAAGCGGATCTCGTTGCGCACGAACGCTTCCCGCTCCGCGGGCTTGGTGATCTTCGGGCACTCGACGACCACCGCGCCCGCCTTCCGCAGCGCTGCGGGCAACTCCTTGGCGACCTTGCTCCGCCCGCCTCCGGTGTGGACGACGACCAGCGTCACACCGTCCGCAGGGGACTTCGCGTAGGCGATCACCGCGTCGGCGATCTCCTTGCCCGCCTCCTGCGCCGCCTCCAGGGCGATCACCCGCCCCTCGGCGAACAGCGACGGGCTCACCAGCTCGGCCAGCTCGGGCGGCGTGAGGTCGGTCACCCGCACCCGGGTCAGGTCGGCGGACGGATCAGCCTTGCGCGCCACCGCGAGGGCGTCCCGCACGGCGCGTTCGACCAGCAACTCCTCCTCGCCGACGACCAGGTGCACGGACTCCTGCGCGACAGCGGCTGCACTCACGGCCGCGATCCTCCCACGGTCGCCCCTGCTCCGGATGACGGACGTCACTGGCCTCGATCGAGCCCCGTGACGTACCTTGGGTGCCACAACTTCATACCGCTCATCCAGAGGGGCAGAGGGATCGGCCCGAAGAAGCCCCGGCAACCCGTCGTTTCAGCACGCCTTTGGCGTGTCTGACGACCACGGTGCCAATTCCGACCCGCTTGGCGGGACAGATGAGGAGATACCTCGCGATGACTGCTGTCAGTGTGCCTCCGGCCACCACCTCCTTCGACCTCGGCCCCGCACGCGCCCTGTCGTGCCGGGAGTGCGGTCACCAGACTCCTCTCGCTCCGGAATACGCCTGTCACGAGTGTTTCGGGCCGCTGGAAGTCGCCTACGACTTCGGCGGCATCAGCCGTGCGGACATCGAGGCCGGCCCTCAGTCCATCTGGCGCTACCGCGGCCTGCTCCCGGTGCCCGCGACCGTCGAGTCGCACCCGAACCTCAACCCCGGCAGCACCCGCCTCGTGCAGGCCGACCGCCTGGCCAAGGCGCTCGGACTGCGCAAGCTGTGGGTCAAGGACGACACCGGCAACCCCACCCACTCGTTCAAGGACCGCGTCGTGGGCGTCGCCCTCGCCGCCGCCCGTGAACTGGGCTTCACCGTGCTGGCCTGCCCGTCCACCGGCAACCTGGCCAACGCCGTCGCCGCCGCCGCGGCCCGCGCCGACTGGCAGTCGGTCGTGCTCGTGCCCTCCTCCCTGGAGCAGGCGAAGATCCTCATGACCGCCGTGTACGGCGGCAACCTGATCACCGTCGACGGCAACTACGACGACGTGAACCGCCTCGCGCAGGAACTCGCGGCCGAGCACGAGGACTGGGCGTTCGTCAACGTCAACGTGCGCCCCTACTACGCCGAGGGCTCCAAGACCGTCGGCTACGAGGTCGCCGAGCAGCTCGGCTGGCGCCTGCCCGAGCAGATCGTCGTCCCCGTCGCCTCCGGCTCCCTGCTGACCAAGGTCGACAAGGCGTTCCGCGAGTTCGGCGAGCTGGGACTGGTCGACGCGACCCCGTACAAGGTCTACGGCGCGCAGGCCACCGGCTGCGCCCCCGTCTCCTCGGCGTACAAGGCGGGCCACGACGTGGTCACCCCGGTCCGCCCGGACACCATCGCCCGCTCGCTGGCGATCGGCGCCCCCGCCGACGGCCCGTACGCGCTCGACGTCGTCCGCCGCACCGGCGGCAAGATCGAGGACGTCACCGACGAGGAGGTCGTGGAGGGCATCCGCCTCCTGGCCCGCACCGAGGGCATCTTCGCGGAGACCGCCGGCGGTGTGACCGTGGCGACCGCGAAGAAGCTCGTCGAGACGGGCCAGATCGACCCCGACGCCGAGACCGTCCTGCTGATCACCGGCGACGGCCTCAAGACGCTCGACGCGGTCGCCGACCACATCGGCCCGCGCGCCACCGTGCCGCCGTCGGCCGAGGCCGTCATCAACGCCCTGCGCGACTGAGCGCCGACCGCACCGGACGACCAGGGGGCGAACGCGCCGCGGGACCCGCGGAGTCGGTCACAGCGCCAACTCCGCGGTCCTGAGCCACCCGCTACGCGGGAACCTCATCCGACCGGGCGGCAACAGCTGCGGCCCGAACGGCTCGGTCGCTATCCGCCACGCGGTCAGCCGTTGCGGCCACGGCGCGTCGGCCTTCACCTTGTTGTAGCGGTGGGAATGCCAGTCGTCCGGCGGTATCGCCAGGTCGTCGTCGAAGAGGTTGTCGGCGACCAGGCGGTACGCCTCCTCCGCCGACGGCGCCTCGGCCGTGTTCAGCAGACTCGTGACGGTCGCCCGCGCCACCAGGCCCCGGCCTCCGGCGGCGAGGTCCTCGCACACGTAGTAGACGAACGACGGCCGCAACTCCTCCGTCGGCCACGACTCCGGCCGGTAGCCGGGCTGCCACAGCGTCCAGGCCAGCGCCCTGCCCCGCGCGCCGGGCTCCCAGCCCACGTGCAGCCGGACCCACACCCCGTTGTCCCTCATGGTTTTCCTCCCTTGTGAACGGGGTCGCCCCGACGGACGACCCGCGGCCCGTCCGGGCCTGGCAGGACGGCAGTGTCGCCGTCCTGATCGGTGCGTGCGACCAGCGCGCCCGCCCGGCCGAGCAAGTCGACCAGCGGCCCGCTGGGATGGCCGTAGCGGTTGCCCGCCCCGACGCTCACCAGCGCCACCCGCGGCCTCACGGCCGTGAGGAACTCCGGCGCCGAGTACCGCGACCCGTGGTGCGGCACCTTCAGCACGTCGGCCCGCAGGTCGACGTGCCCACCGAGCAGGTCGGCCTGACCGGCCAACTCGATGTCGCCGGTCAGCAACACCCGGCCCGCCGCGGTCGACGCCCGCAGCACCACCGACGCGTCGTTGACCGCCGTGTTCTCCTCACCCACCGCCGGAACCGACCGCGGCCCCAGCACCTCCACCTCCAACCCCGGCCAACCCAACCGCCGGCCCACCTCCAGTTCGACCACCTGGGCCCCACTGCCCCGTGCCTGTTCGCGCACCTGCTCCCACGCCCACCCCGGCCGCCGCGCCGGCCCGACCGCCACCGCGCCGACCCGCTGGTCCGCGAGCACCGCCGCCAACCCGCCGATGTGGTCGGCGTGCAGATGACTGAGCACCACCAACGGAATCCGCCGCACCCCGAGCCGCCGCAGGCACGCCAGCACCGGCACCGGGTCCGGCCCGGTGTCGATCAACACCGCCCGGTCCCGCTCGGCCGTCGCGAGCACGACCGCGTCGCCCTGGCCCACGTCGCAGGCCACGACCGCCCACCCGCTCGGCGGCCACCGGGGCGCCACCACCTCGACCGGCACGGTCACCAGCACCGCGCCCAGCACCAGCGCGACCAGCAGCACCCGAATCCGCCTCAGCCGCAGCAACACCCAGGCCACCGCCAGCACGACGGCCAGCAGCACGCCGCCGAGCCACCCGTCCGGCCAGTGCGCCGCCGCGCCCGGCACCCGAGCGGCGTGCCGACCCACCAGCACCAACCAGTCCATCGCCGGCCCCGCGACCTCGACCAATACCCGCGCAGTACCCTCGTGCACCTGCGCCAGCACGGCCGCCAGCACGCCGAGCACGGTGGCCGGCGCGACCACGGGACCCGCCACCAGGTTGGCGGGCACCGACACCAGGCTCACCTGGCCGGTGAGGCCGACCACCAGCGGCGCGGTGGCGAGACTGGCCGCGACCGGCACCGCCAACGCCTCGGCGATACCGACCGGCACACCGCGTTCCTTGAGCGCGGCGGCCCACCGCGGTGCGAGCAGGACCAGCGCGGCCGTGGCCACGACGGACAGCCCGAACCCGGGATCGGCGGCCAACTCCGGGTCGTAGAGCACCAGGACGACCACCGACGCGGCCAAGGCCGGCAACGCCGACCGCTCCCGCCCGAGGACCAGCGCGAGCAACGCCACGGCGCCCATCACCGCCGCCCGCAGCACGCTCGGCTCCGGACCGGCCAGCAGCACGAACCCGACCAGCGCCATCGACGCACCGGCCGCGCAGGTCCGCGGTCCGACCCCGACCAGCCGGAGCAGCAACAGCACCGCCCCGCACAGGATCGCCAGGTTCGCGCCGCTCACCGCGAGCACGTGGGACAACCCCGCCGTCCGGAACTCGTCCACGACCCTGGGCGACAAACCCTCCGTGTCACCGACCACCAGGGCGGGCAGGAGACCGGCGGGCTCGGGGTCCAGGGCGCCGGACACCTCCCGGAGCCCTTTCCGGAGTCGGTCCGCGACCCGCTGCCACACCGGCGCGGGACCGACCTCCTTCGGCGGACCGCGGACCCGGAGCATCCCGACCGACAGCTCACCGGCCCGGGTCGGAGCGAGCGTGCCCGAGGCGGTGACCTCCTGACCGGGCAACAGCGACCGCCAGGAATCGGCCGGCGCCAGCACGACCACCCGCGCACCGTCCGAAGTGGACGTTCGCGCCACGACCAGGTCGACCCCGCCGGGCCGGGAGCCGAACCCGGCGGTGCGGACGCCCCGGGGCCGCTCCTCCAGTTCCAGGTGGAGGGTCGTGGGTCGGCCGTACTCCGCGCGGAGCGGGTGGTGCGCGGACTGGTGCAGGGTGAACCCGATCCAGCCCGCCGCCACCGGCGCCGTCACGGCGAGGGCGAGGGCCGCCGGTCGGTGCCGGCGGAGCGGCGGCGCTCCCCCGGCCGAGGCGAGCAGACCGACGGCCACCGCCACCCACCAGGTCGAGAACAGCCCGGCGAGGGCGAGACCCCACACCGCCAGCGCGGTCGGGACCAGGTGGAGACGGGGATTCATGCGGTGGACTCCCGACAGGGCGGACTCCTGGCGGCGACCAGGAGCACGAGGGCAGGCGGACAGGGCCGGACGACGGACGCAGAAATGAGGGTCAGACGCGGAGGAGTTCACCCAGGCGTTGCAGCCGGGTGTCGCCTATCCCCTCGATTTCGCCGAGTTGTTCGACGGACGTGAACGGACCGCGTTTCTGACGGCGTTCGACAATGCGCTGAGCGGTGACCGGGCCGATGCCCGGCAGGGCGTCCAATTGGTCCTTGGTCGCGGTGTTCAGGTTCAAGGGCGCGGTGGGCGTGCCCTCGTTCCCGGCGGACGCGGGAATTCCGACCGGGATCTGCTCGCCGTCGACGACCTTCCGGGCCAGGTTCAACCCGGCCAGGTCCGCGCCCGGTTTCGCGCCGCCCGCGGCCTGGACCGCGTCCGCCACCCGCGCACCGCTCGGCACCGTGACCAGGCCTGGTGTCGGCACCTCCCCCACGACGTCGACCACCACCCGAGAGGGCTCGCTCGACACCGACGTGATCGCGGCGACGGGCAGGTTCGGCGGTGGCTCGGCGGGCGGCGGACGCCACCACACCGCCCAGATCGCGGCCAGCACGGCACCCGCCACCACACCCGCGCACACCGCGCGGCGGGATTTCGTGGACGCCGGAATCCACCGGTTCAGAAAACGCGGCAGAACGCGCGGCGGATCACTTCCGCCCTCACTGGAAGCCCACACGACGACGGGCGCGTCGGTGGCACGGTGCTTTCCGCGCTCCCGGTGCATCACGGCGCGGAGGCGTTCGGTCGGGGAATCGGGATTGGTGTCGGACATGGACTCGACATTAGGCCGGGTCGAGCCGCCGGCAAGGAGGCAATGCGCGAACTGTGGACAACTGGGAGGGCTGTGGACAACTAGCCCTGGTCGACGTCACCCGGCAGCACGACCACACCCAGCACACCGGGGCCCGTGTGCGCCCCGATCACCGCTCCGACCTCGGAGATCAGGCACCCGGTCGACCCCGGCACCCGCTCGTCCAACCGGGTCGCCAACTCCGCCGCGCGCTCGGGCGCGGCCAGGTGGTGCACCGCCAACCCGACCGGACCCGACCCGGCGGCCGCCGCGGCCAGGTCCACCAGCCGGCCGACCGCGCGCCCCATCGTGCGCACCTTCTCCAACGGCACGATCCGACCGTCGTCCACGTGCAGCAGCGGTTTCACCGCCAACGCGGTGCCCAGCAGCGCCGCCGCCGCGCCGATCCGACCGCCGCGTCTGAGGTGGTCCAACGTCTCCACGCAGAAGAACATCCGGATCCGGGACGCCGCCGACCGCGCCGCCCTCGCCGCGGCCTCACCACCACCCGACGCGGCGCACGCGGCCAACACGGCGAAACCCAGCCCCATCCCGGTGGCCCGCGAGTCGACCACCCGCACCCGCGTCGGGTCGACCTCCTCGGCCGCCAGCCGCGCCGCCTCCCAGGTGCCCGACAGGTCGCGGGACAGGTGCACCGACACGATCGCCTCGGCCCCGTCCGCCAGCACGGACCGGTACACCTCGGCCAGCTCGCCCGGCGTCGGCCGCGACGTCGTCACCCGCCGGTGCTCGCCCAGCGCGGACGCCAGTTCGACCGGCCCGAAGTCGACCCCGTCGAGCATGCTCGTGCCGTCCACCGCGACGTGCAGGGGCACGATCCGGATGCCGTGCCGCTCGGCGAACCCCTCGGGCAGGTACGCCGTGGAGTCGGTGACGATCGTGGTGGACACGAATAGCGAGACTACGTGCCGTCCGTCTCGGAACGGTCCACCGCCACGGACCCGATCAGATCCGCCATCGCCGCGCCGACCAGCGCGTGCGCCTCCCAACCCCAGTGCAACCCGTCGGGGTTGCCGCGCCGCGTGACGACGTGCTCACGCACCAGCGGCGGCACGTCCAGCAGCGGCACGTCCACCCGCGCGGCCCACGCCCGCACCGCCCGTTCGGCCGCCGCCCGACCCCGGTGCACCGACGCGTAGGCCGCCGAACGGTGCACGGACGGCGTCATGCCCACGAACCGGATCCCCGGCTGCAACGCCCGCACCGCGCGCACGCACAGGTCGAGGTACCGCACCGTCCGCGCGGGCGACAGGGCCACCTGCGGCAGCACCCGGGACAGCACCGGCTGCACGGCCCGGTACGCCGCCCGCGCCCGCCGGCGCACCCCGTCCGGCCGCAGGTAGCGCAGGCCCTGCCGGAGGAACGGCGGCAGCGGCGACGGCAGCGTGTCCATGTGCCCGACCGCGAGCACCAGCACGTCCGTGTGCGGCAACAACGCCCACACGCGCGGGTCCCCGGTCAACGACCACCACGCGTCCCGCGCGGTCCACCCGAACCCCGCCGCCAGCTCCGCGTGCCCGCCCAGCGCCGACGCCGCCACATTCGGCCACAGCCGGGGGTGGTCGGCGGGCAGCGGACCCTCCGGCCCGTGGAACGTCAGCGAGTCGCCGAGGACGAGCAGCCTCACCGCGTGGTGCCGGCGTTGTACGACGACAGCCGCCAGCGCCCGTCACCCGAGGGTCGCCGGGTGAACACCGTCCAGTGGCAGTTGCCGATGCCGCCGAACAGCGCCCACCGGTCCGCCGGCAGCTCCAGCAGCCGCCCGGTCAACGCGCTGATCAGACCGCCGTGCGCGCACAGCAGCACGGTGTCGGAGCACTCCTCGTCCACCTCGCGCACCACGGCGAGCGCGCGCTCGGCGACCTGCACGCGGGTCTCGCCGTCCGGCGGGCAGACCGACGCGTCGGTGCGCCACGCGCCCAGCATCCCGGGCCACTCGGCCTCGATCTCCTCGCCGGTCAACCCCTGCCACTTGCCGAGGTTCGTCTCGCGCAGCCGCGGGTCCACCCGCAGCGGCACGCCCGTGGCCTCGGTGAACACCCCGGCCGTGTCCCGCGCGCGGTGCAGGTCGGAGGCCACCACCAGCTCGGGCGCGAACCCGCTGAGCACCGGCACCGCGAACCGGGCCTGGTTCCACCCCGTCCCGGTCAGCTCCGAGTCGTAGTGGCCCTGCATCCGGCCGGTCGCGTTGTAGTCGGTCTCACCGTGCCGCCACAGCACGAGCCGGTTCAGCGTCATGCCCCGGCGGCCTCGTCGACCTCGGCGGCCACCGCGTCCTCGTCCTGCGGCTGCCCGCCGTCGAACTCGATCTGCGGGCAGTCCTTCCACAGCCGCTCGAGGCCGTAGAAGCTGCGTTCCTCCACGTGCTGGACGTGCACGACGACGTCCACGAAGTCCAGCAGGACCCAGCGACCTTCCCGTGCGCCCTCACGGCGGACCGCCTTGCGGCCCGCTTCGCGGAGCTGATCCTCGACGTTGTCCACGATCGCGCCGACCTGCCGCTCGTTGGGCGCGGAGGCGATCACGAAGCAGTCGGTGATCACCAGTTGGTCGGACACGTCGAGCACGATCACGTCGTGCGCCTTCTTGTCTGCCGCCGCGTTCGCGGCGACCAGCGCCAACCGTCGTGCCTCGTCGGTGGCTGCCACGTTGCTCCTCATCACCATCGGCGGGCGCCTATACACCCGCACGAGTCAATGAGGGTACCGGCGTCCGGGACTAGTCCGGCACCGAGTAAAGCCGCCGCTTGCTGATGTACTGCACGACGCCGTCCGGCACGAGGTACCACACGGGCAGCCCGGCGGCGGTGCGGGCGCGCACGGCGGTGGAGGAGATGGCCATCGCGGGCACCTCCACGAGTGACACGGATCCCTTGGGCAGGTGCCGGTCGTCCAGTTCGTAACCCGGCCGGGTGACACCGATGAAGTGGGCCAGGTCGAACATCTCGTCGGCGCGCCGCCACCCCAGGATCTGCTCCAGGGCGTCCGCGCCGGTGATGAAGAACAGGTCGTCCCCGGGGTGGGTGGCCTTGAGGTCGCTCAGCGTGTCGTAGGTGTACGTCGGCCCGCTGCGGTCGACGTCCACCCGGCTCACCGAGAACCTCGGGTTGGACGCGGTGGCGATGACCGTCATGAGGTAGCGGTCCTCCGCGGCGCTCACCTCGTGCTCGACCTTCTGCCACGGCCGGCCGGTCGGCACGAACACGACCTCGTCGAGGTCGAAGCGGGCCTGGACCTCGCTGGCCGCGACGAGGTGGCCGTGGTGCACCGGGTCGAAGGTGCCACCCATGACGCCGATCCGGCGGTTGGACATGGGAAGTGAGAGTAGTTCGGCGATGTGCGGGTGGCCGTGAACTCCCCGAGTGACCACCCGCACACCGCGTGCGCCCACGGCCCTGGGGGAGGCGGCCGCCGACGTGGCGCGACCGCACCCCGAGCGGGTGGCCGCGCACGGGTGTGACGCGGGAGACCACCCGCCATGACGCGGATCTCACAGTTGGGGAGCCAGCACCGACCCGTCGTCGTCGCGGACCACGATGGCCTCGGCCGGGCAGGACTCCGCGGTGTCCAGCACCAGGTCGGAGGCCTCCACCGCGTTGCGCACCGGCGTGCCGTGGCCCTGCTCCAACCGGAACAGGCCCGGCGCGCCCGCGGCGCAGCGACCGCTGCCGGTGCAGATCCGGCGGTCGACCTCGATCGTCCAGTCACTCACAGCGACCAAGTGTGCCCGAACGACCACGCCCCGTGAAGCGTCAGGAGGTGCCCCTCACGTGTCCTTCACCCCAGACGACCCATTTGGACGAGGTCAACTCGGCGAGGCCCATCGGACCGCGGGCGTGCAGCTTCTGGGTGGAGATGCCGATCTCCGCGCCCATGCCGAACTCGGCGCCGTCGGTGAACGCGGTGGAGGCGTTGACCATCACCGCCGCCGCGTCGACCCGGGTGGTGAACCGGCGCGCGGCGGCCAGGTCGGAGGTCACGATGGCCTCGGTGTGCCCGGAGCCGTGCGCGGCGATGTGCGCGATGGCGTCGTCGATCGAGTCGACCACGCGTGCCGCGATGTCCAGCGAGAGGTACTCGGTGTCCCAGTCCTCGTCGGTCGCGGGCTCCACGCGGGGGTCCCGGGCGAACCGCTCGTCGCCGTGGATCGTCACGTCGGCGGCCTTGAGCGCGGTGATGACCCGGGGCAGGAACTCGTCGGCCACGTCGGCGTGCACGAGCAGCGACTCGGCGGAGTTGCACACGCTGGTGCGGCGGGTCTTCGAGTTCAGCACGACGCGCTGGGCCATGTCCAGGTCGGCCGAGGCGTCCACGTACACGTGCACGTTGCCGACGCCGGTCTCGATCGCCGGCACGGTCGCCTGCCGCACCACGGCGTCGATCAGCCCGGCGCCGCCGCGCGGGATGACCAGGTCCACCAGGCCGCGGGCGGTGATCAGGTGGGTGACGGACGCGCGGTCGTGGCACGGCAGCAGCTGCACCGCGTCCGCGGGCAGGCCGGCGTTCTCCAGCGCGTCGCGCAGGATCGCCACGAGGGCCGTGTTGGAGTGCTCGGCGGAGGACGAGCCGCGCAGCAGCGCCGCGTTGCCCGACTTCAGCGCCAGGCCGGCGGCGTCGACGGTGACGTTCGGGCGCGCCTCGTAGACCATGCCCACCACGCCCATCGGCACCCGCACCTGCCGCAGCTCCAGCCCGTTGGGCAGGATCGAGCCGCGCAGCACCTCGCCGACCGGGTCGGCCAGGCCCGCGACGGTCTCGAGCCCCGCGGCCACGCCGTCGATCCGGGCCTCGGTCAGCTCCAGCCGGTCCAGCAGGCCGCGGTTGAGCCCGGCGGCGGCGCCCGCCTCCAGGTCCTTGGCGTTGGCCTCCAGCACCTCCGGGGCGCGGGTGCGCAGCGCGGCGGCCATCTCGTGCAGCGCGGCGTCCTTCTGCTCGCGGGTGGCCAGGACCAGCTGGTCGGCCGCGACTCGGGCGCGCCGGGCGGCGGCGTGCACCTGTTCGCGCAGGTCATCAGTCACGTGGACCAGCCTACGTTCACCCGATCGGGATTGTCCCCCCGGTTACCGCGGCGGCAGAACTGTCGTACCCCTCTGGGAAGGTGTCCCCCATGGACGAACACGCGCTCCGCTCCCAGGCGGAGGACAGGCTCCGGGCTCTGGCGGGTCCGGAGGCCGTGCTGCGCGAGGACCAGTGGACGGCGATCCACGCGTTGGTCGCGGGCCGGCGGCGGGCGCTGGTCGTGCAGCGGACGGGGTGGGGCAAGTCGGCGGTGTACTTCATCGCCACGGCGCTGCTGCGGTCCCTCGGCGAGGGGCCGACGGTGATCGTCTCGCCGCTGCTGGCGCTGATGCGCAACCAGGTCGCGGCGGCCGAACGGGCGGGCGTGCACGCGGCGACGGTCAACTCGGCCAACACCGACGAGTGGGCCGGCGTGCGGGAGCGGGTGTCGGCGGGCGAGGTCGACGTCCTGCTGGTGTCGCCGGAACGGTTGAACAACCCGGACTTCCGGGACACCGTGCTGCCCGCGCTGACGGCGTCGGCCGGGTTGCTCGTGGTCGACGAGGCGCACTGCATCTCGGACTGGGGCCACGACTTCCGGCCCGACTACCGGCGGCTGCGGACGTTGCTGACCGAGCTGCCGGCGGGCGTGCCGGTGCTGGCGACGACGGCGACCGCGAACGACCGGGTGGTGCGGGACGTGTCCGAGCAGCTGGGCCTGGGCGCCGGCGGTGACACGCTGGTGCTGCGGGGTCCGCTCGACCGGGAGAGCCTGCGGCTGTCGGCGGTGCGGCTGCCCTCCGCGGAGGCGCGGCTGGGGTGGCTGGCCGACAAGCTCACCGAGCTGCCCGGCTCCGGCATCGTCTACACGCTGACGGTGGCGGCGGCCGACGACGTGGCGGCGTTCCTGCGGTCGCGCGGTCACGAGGTGGCCGCGTACTCCGGGCGCACGGACCCGGCCGAGCGGCAGCGGGCCGAGGAGGACCTCCAGGCGAACCGGGTCAAGGCGCTGATCGCGACGTCCGCGCTGGGCATGGGTTTCGACAAGCCGGACCTGGGTTTCGTGGTGCACCTGGGCGCGCCGCCGTCGCCCATCGCGTACTACCAGCAGATCGGCCGCGCCGGGCGTGGCGTGCGGCGGGCCGAGGTGCTGCTGCTCCCCGGGCCGGAGGACCAGCAGATCTGGGCGTACTTCGCGTCGCTGGCGTTCCCGCCGGAGCGCGTGGTGCGGCAGGTGCTCGACGCGTTGGCGGACGCGGGCCGGACGCTGTCGACGGCGGCGCTGGAACCACTGGTCGAGCTGTCCCGGTCGCGGCTCGAGGTGGTGCTCAAGGTGCTGGACGTGGACGGCGCGGTGCGGCGGGTCCGCGGCGGGTGGGAGACGACCGGGCGCGAGTGGGTCTACGACGGCGAGCGGTACGCGCGGATCGCGGCGGCGCGCGAGGTCGAGCAGCGGGCGGTGCTCGACTACCTGGAGACGACCGGCTGCCGGATGGAGTTCCTGTTGCGGCAGCTGGACGACCCGCACGCGGCGCCGTGCGGGCGGTGCGACAACTGCACGGGCGAGCGGCCGTCGGCGCGGGTGTCGGAGGCGGCGTCCGAGGCGGCGCGGGAGCGGTTGGCGCGGCCGGGCGTGGAGCTGTCGCCGCGGCGGATGTGGCCGACCGGGATGGCCGCGATCGGCGTGGGGTTGTCCGGGAAGATCGCGGCGGGCGAGCAGGCCGCGGACGGGTGGGCGCTCGGGCGGCTGACCGACATCGGCTGGGGCAACCGCCTGCGGTCGTTGCTGGGCGAGGCGGATCAGGCGGTGCCCGACGACGTGTTCGCCGCGTGTGTGAAGGTGTTGTCCGCGTGGGGTTGGGCGCAGCGGCCGGTGGGCGTGGTGACGGTGGGGTCGCGGTCCCGGCCGGAGCTGGTGGGCAGCTTCGGGTCGCGGCTCGCGTCGATCGGCCGGTTGCCGTTGCTGGGTCAGGTGTGGCTCGGTGAGGCGGCGCGCCGGGCCAACAGCGCGCAACGGCTGGCCGGGCTGGTGTCGTCGACCGAGGTTCCGGATCTGTCCGGTGTGGACGGTCCGGTGCTGCTGGTGGACGACCGCGTCGACACCGGCTGGACGATGACGGTGGCGGCGCGGCTGTTGCGGAGGGCGGGCGCGACGGGTGTGCTGCCGTTCGCGCTGGCGGTGACGGCGTGACGTTCTTCGCGACGGAACGGTTGGCGCTGCGGCACTTCCGGCCCGCCGACGCGCCGGTGCTGGCGGCGTACCGGTCGGACCCGGAGGTGGCGCGGTACCAGGGGTGGGAGGTGCCGTACGCGCTGGGGGCGGCCGAGGCGTTCGTCCGCACGCTCTCGTGGTCGGACCCGAACGAACCCGGGTGGTTCCAGTACGCTGTGGAGGCGGGCGGGGAGCTGGTCGGCGACGTGGCGGTGAACCTGCACGAGAACCGGATGCAGGCCGAGATCGGCTACACCTTCGCGATCCCGCACCAGGGCAAGGGATACGCGACGGAGGCGGTGGGCCGCGTGCTGACCCACCTGTTCGCCGACCGGGGCCTGCACCGGGTGTCGGCCGAGTGCGACGCCCGCAACGCGCGCTCGGCGAACCTGTTGACCCGCCTGGGTTTCCGCCAGGAGGGTCACCGGGTGCAGGCCACCTGGGCGAAGGGCGAGTGGACCGACGACCTGCTGTTCGGCCTGCTGGCAGGGGAATGGGAGGCGCGCACGACGGTTCGGTGACCGGACTACCGACCCACGGCGGCGTGTGGTTACGTCGAGCCCCACGACCACCGGTGGAGCTGTGTCGGCTCGCCACATACCGGAGGGTCGGACAGCACGGCACAGTGCCCCGGAACGGGCAACGACGCCGCGAGGGGGTCCGGACATGGCCGACACCACGACGCACCAGACCCCGGCCGCCGCACGGCCTGGGCATGGCAAGCAGCCGGCCTGGGCGCACCTGCCACACGGCCCGGGCGGACGCTCCGCCCCACCCGACCTGACGCGCGGTCCCGACGGACGCCCGGCCTTGGTCGCACTGCCACGCGGTCTCAGCCGGGAAGCGGCTGCCTCGTGCCGGTGTCCGGTGCCGGCGATGGGCGACAGCCGGGGAGGTCGTCCTCGGTGGCCGTGGCCTGGCGGGTGTCGTTCGGCGGTGCGCGACGGCCGCGAGCGGGACTCGGCGGGATTGCCGTCGAGGGCGGTCGGTGCGGCCGGAAGTCGTTGTCGTGCGGTCGAAGACGGCCGGGGCGACCGCCGACAGCCGCCCTGGGCAGGTCTGTCCACAGCGGACAGTCGGCGCGGTGGCCGGTCGGCCGCTGCGGTCTCGCGCGTCGACGGCGTGCGAGTGGGCGTCACGCGAGGCGGCAGCGATCAGTCGTCCGCCTTGCTCCGGCTGCTTCTTCGCAGCACTGGGACGGAACGCCTCGACCGCAGCGCTTCGGCGGCCCTGCCCTGACCATCGTGTCCTGATCACAGCCCTCTACCGGAGGTACAGCATGGACGGCACCACGGCCCGGTTACCGGAGCGGCATCGGTTGCCGGTTCGGAAGTTGGTGGCGGCGTCGATCGGGAACGCGATCGAGTGGTACGACTGGACGATCTACGCGACGTTCAGCATCTACTTCGCCACGCAGATCTTCCCCAAGGGGGACGAGAGGTTGGCGCTGATCAACACGTTGGCGACCTACGCGCTCGCGTTCTTCTTCCGGCCGTTGGGCGGGTACCTGCTCGGGCGGTTCGCCGACGTGCGGGGGCGGCGGCCCGCGATGATCCTCACCATCGTGCTGATGGCCGGCGGGTCGGTGGCGATCGCGGCGTTGCCGACCTACGCGCAGGTCGGGTGGTTGGCGCCGGTCCTGCTGCTGCTCGCCCGGATCGCGCAGGGGTTGTCGTTGGGCGGCGAGGTGTCCAACGCGTCGGCCTACCTCGCCGAGATCGCGCCGGCCGACCGGCGCGGGCGGTACTCGGCGTTCTTCTACATCTCCACCGGGTGCGCGCTGCTGGTGGCCTCGCTGCTCGGGTTCACGCTGGCGCGGACGCTCGAGGTCGGCCGGCTGAACTCGTGGGGCTGGCGGATCCCGTTCCTGGTGGGCGGGGTGCTGGGGCTGGTCGGGCTGTGGTTGCGGCGCAACCTGGAGGAGACCGAGCAGTTCGAGCGGAACCGGGAGAAGGCGGAGCGGGTGCGGCGGCCGTTGACGACGACGGTGGTCGAGCACCCGAAGGCGGTGGGCAGGCTCGTCGGGTTCACCATGCTCTCGACGCTGTGCTACTACACGTTCTTCAGCGCGTTGACGCCGTTCGCGGTGAAGACGCGGCACGCCGACGCGACCGACGTGTTCCTCGCGCTGTCGATCGCCACCGTGCTGTTCATCGCGTTGCAGTACCCGATGGGCGCGCTGTCCGACCGGATCGGCAGGCGGCCGCAGCTGCTGGTGTGGTCGGCGGCGACGGCGGTGCTCGTGGTGCCGCTGTCCACGCTCGTCGCGCCCGGCGTCGGCGGGCTGCTGGTGGTGTTCTGCGTGGGGTTGGGGCTGTACACGGCGATGACGTCGATCGCGCCGGCGGTGATGAGCGAGCTGTTCCCGACCGAGCTGCGCGGGTTGGGCATCGGCGCCTGGTACAACCTCACGGTCGCGCTCTTCGGCGGCACCGCGCCGTTGATGATCCAACTGCTGACCGGCAGCTCGTTCTTCTGGTACGTGGCGGCGGGCGCGCTGGTGGCGTTCCTGGTGATCCTGACGCTGCCCGAGACGAGGGGTGAGCCGCTGCGCTGACCTCGTCGGCCGGCCATGATGGGGCAGGGCGACCGCCGGTGCCGAACCGGCGCCACGACCGGGTGAAGTTCGTGGTGGGTGAGCCGTGCCGGGCGGCAACCGACGCCACGTCCGGGTGTCACCCGCTCGCGGGGTGAGGGGGCAAACCGCCGAGGAAAGCCCACCCGGTCGGGGCGCGCGTCGACGGCACCCGGTGCCCTCGCACCCGTGCGGGTGGATCCGGGTGGGCACGTCGACCTGATCGGGTCACGGGTGTCCGGTGCTTGAATCCGCCTTTCGTCGGGACCTGCTCCCGACGACGAGGAGGACGATGAACCTGACCACGGCGCGGGGCGGCCACGTCGTCGTCGAACGGCCAAGGCCCGGACCGGCGGACGTGTCGCTGCTCGGCGACGACTACCTGGGACTCGGCAGGCACCCCCAGGTGCTGGCCGAGCGGATCGACGCGCTGCGCCGGGGCCGGGCCCGCGACCCGCGACCGCAGCTGGAGGCCGAGCTGGCCGGGTTCCTGGCCGCGCCGACCGCCGTGCTGTGCCGGTCCGGCTGGGACGCCAACGTGTGGCTGCTGGACACCGTGCTGCGCGACGCCGCGCCGGACCTGCCGGTGTACCTGGACGAACGGGCGCACGCGTCGCTGTGGTGCGGCGCGATGTCCGGAGGCGGGCGCACCCGGCGGTTCCAGCACAACGACGTCGACCACCTGGAGCGCCTGCTCGCCGACCACGGGCCGGGCGTGGTGTGCGTGGACAGCGTCTACGGCGCGCTGGGCGACGAGGCGCCGCTGAACGACCTGGTGGACGTGTGCGAGCGCTACGACTGCGCGCTGGTGGCGAACGAGTCGCACGCGCTGGGCGTGCACGGCCCGCGCGGCGAGGGGCTCGTGGTGGCGCTGGACCTGGCCGACCGGGTCGCGTTCCGCACCGCGACCCTGGCCCGTTCGTTCACCGGTCGCGCCGGGGTGATCGCCTCGAACCGGGAGTTCGCCCGCTTCCGCGCGCCGCACTCGGTGTTCCGGGCCACGTCGCCGACGCACGAGGTCGAGGGACTGCGCGCCGCGCTGCGGGTGGCCACGACCGACGACACGGCGCGCGAACGCCTCTGGTCGGTCGCGGGCCGACTGCACGAGGACCTGCGCGACCTGGGCTGCGACACCGCCCCGAGCACCGGCCCGATCCTGCCGCTGCACACCGGAGGCGAGGCCAACCTGGACGAGGTGTGCGCGATCCTGGAGGACCACGGGGTGTTCGGCTCGCCGTTCCGCCCGCCGACGACACCGCGCAACCGCACCGTCCTGCGGCTGACCGCCCACGCCGGCCTGGACGACGACGCGTTGGACCGGGTCGTCACCGCGTGCCGCGCGGTCGTGCCGAAGCTCCAGCCCTACCGCGCGTAACCGGTCGAGAGGCGGGGTTCAGGTGCGCAGGGGCACCAGGTCGTCGGCGTGGACGACCTCGCGGCGCTGGTCCTCGGGGAGGTCGCGGGTTTTGCGGCCGACGAGGGTCGGGAGTTCGGTGGCGTCGTAGCCGACCACTCCCCTGGCCACCACCACGCCGGTCAGGTCCGTCAGGTCCACCACGTCGCCGGCTTCGAAAGCGCCCTCCACCGCGGTGATGCCCGCCGCCAGCAGCGAACGCCGGCGGCCCACGACCGCGGCCACCGCGCCGTCGTCCAGGGTCAGCCGGCCCGCGGCGTCCGCGGCGTGCCCCAGCCAGAAGCGGCGGGCGGTGAGGCGGGAGCCGGTGACCGCGAAGGCCGTGCCGACATCCGCCGGGCCCAGCGCCCGCAGGGCGTCCGCCGAACCCGCCAGCAGCACCGGGATCCCCGCCGACGACGCCAGGCGCGCCGCGGCCAGCTTGGAGGCCATGCCGCCGGTGCCCAGCCCGGACGCGCCGACCGACCCCGCGCGCACCCCGTCCACGTCCGCCGCCGAGGCCACCTCCGGCACCCGACGCGCGCCGGGCCGCCGGGGGTCACCGTCGTACAGGGCGTCCACGTCGGACAGCAGGAACAGGGCGTCCGCGCCGACCAGGTGCGCGACCAGGGCCGCCAACCGGTCGTTGTCGCCGAACCGGATCTCCTCGGTGGCCACGGTGTCGTTCTCGTTGACCACGGGCACCGCGCCCAGGGCCAGCAGCCGGGAGAACGTGCGCTGCGCGTTGCGGTAGTGCGCGCGCCGGACCACGTCGTCCGCGGTCAGCAGCACCTGCCCGACGGTGAGGTCGTAGCGGCCGAACGAGTTCGCGTACGCGTGCGCCAGCGTCAACTGACCGACGCTCGCCGCGGCCTGCTGGGTGGCCAGGTCACGCGGCCGCCGGGTGATGCCCAACGGGGCCAGGCCGGCCGCGATCGCGCCCGAGGACACCAGCACCACCTGGCTGCCCGCCGCGCGCCGAGCCGCGACGGCGTCCACCAGGGCGTCCAACCGGTCGGGGTCGAGGCCGCCGGCCGCGGTCGTCAGCGACGACGACCCGACCTTCACCACGACCCGGCTCGCCGCCGAGACCGCCCGCCGGGCCGCCGAGACCGCCACCGAAGTGCTCACTCGTCCTCTTCGAAGTCCTCGAACTCGTCGTAGACACCCGGGATCCGCCGGGCTTTCTTGGCCGCCAACCGGTCCGAGGCGCCGATGCGGTTGTTCGGCTCCAGACGCGCGTCGGTGCCGCGGCCGCTCATGGTCAGGGCGATGCCTGCGGGCGTGGTCGGCTCCCAGTCGAACACCAGGTCGCCGATGGTGACCTGGGCGCCGGGCACCGCGCCCTTCTTGACCAGCACGTCCTCCACGCCCAGCCGGGCGAGCCGGTCGGCGAGGTAGCCGACGGCCTCGTCGTTGGAGAAGTCCGTCTGGCGGATCCACCGCAGCGGCCGCTCGCCGTGCACGATGAAGCCGCCCTCCTCCTCCGGGTCCTCGACCACGGTGAACCCGGCGTCGTCGACCGCGGTGGGCCGCAGCACGACGCGGGTGGACTCCTGCTTGGGCCGCGAGGCCCGGTACTCCTCGACCACGCGGGCCAGCGCGAACGTCAGCTCCCGCAACCCCTCGCGGCTGGCCGTGGACACCTCGTACACCGGCAGCCCGCGGGCCTCGATGTCCGGGCGCACCAGCTCGGCCAGGTCCCGCGCCTCGGGCACGTCGATCTTGTTCAGCACCACCACGCGCGGCCGCTCGGCCAGGTCGTCGGCCAGCGACGGGGTGTACTTGGCCAGCTCGTTCTCCAGCGCGTCGATGTCCGACAGCGGGTCGCGGTCGGCCTCGTAGGTCGCGCAGTCCACCACGTGCACCAGCACGGCGCAGCGCTCGATGTGGCGCAGGAAGTCCAGGCCGAGGCCCTTGCCCTCGGACGCGCCGGGGATCAGGCCGGGCACGTCGGCCATGGTGAAGACGGTCTCGCCGCCGGTGATCACACCCAGGTTCGGCACGAGCGTGGTGAACGGGTAGTCGGCGATCTTCGGCTTGGCCGCGGACAGCACCGAGATCAGCGACGACTTGCCGGCCGACGGGAAGCCCAGCAGGCCGACGTCCGCGACGGACTTGAGCTCCAGCACCAGATCCTGCGACTCGCCGGGTTCCCCCAACAGGGCGAACCCGGGCGCCTTGCGGGCCTTGGACGCGAGCGAGGCGTTGCCGAGGCCGCCGCGACCGCCCTGGGCCGCGATCAGCCGGGTGCCCTCGCCGGTGAGGTCGGCGACGACCTCGCCGGACTCGGTGAGCACCACGGTGCCGTCGGGCACCCGCAGTTCGAGATCGGCGCCGTTCGCGCCGTCGCGGTTCGCGCCCTGGCCGCCCTTGCCGTTGCCGGCGGCGGCGTTCGGGCGGAAGTGGAAGTCCAGCAGGGTGTGCACCTGCGAGTCCACGACGAGGACGACGTCGCCGCCCTTGCCGCCGTTCCCGCCGTCGGGACCGCCCAGCGGCTTGAACTTCTCGCGGTGCACCGAAGCGACCCCGTTGCCCCCGTCGCCTGCGGCGACGTGGATGACCACCCGGTCAACGAAGCGGGACACGGGGAAACTCCCTTTCACAAAGAACGAGGGGCGGGTGCCGGACTGCGCCCGGTCCCGCCCCTCGTCAAGAAGAAATCAGTGCTGCCCGGGAAATCAGGCGGCGACCTCGACCGGAACGATGTTCACGGTCTTGCGGCCGCGCTTGCTGCCGAACTCGACCGCGCCGGCGGCGAGGGCGAACAGCGTGTCGTCCTTGCCGCGGCCCACGTTCACGCCGGGGTGGAACTTGGTGCCGCGCTGGCGGATCAGGATCTCGCCGGCCTTGACGACCTGACCGCCGAACCGCTTCACGCCGAGGTACTGGGCGTTCGAGTCACGGCCGTTGCGAGAGCTGGACGCACCCTTTTTGTGTGCCATGGGGAGTCAGATCCTCACTTACCGGTGATTCCGGTGACCTCGACGCGGGTCAGCTTCTGGCGGTGACCCTGGCGCTTGTGGTAGCCGGTCTTGTTCTTGAACTTGTGGATGCGGATCTTGGGGCCCTTGGTCTGCTCGACGACCTTGCCGGTCACCGAGATCTTCGCAAGGGCGTCCGCCGCGGAGGTGACTTCCTCGCCGTCCACGACGAGAAGCGGCGCCGCGAAAGTGATCTCGGTGTCCGGCTCGCCTTCGAGCTTCTCGACCTCGATGACGTCGCCGACAGCCACCTTGTACTGCTTGCCGCCGGTCTTGACGATCGCGTACATCGGGACGGAAGTCTCCTGCTACTCGACGGGACGGGATCGCGCGCGCCGCAATTCTGCTGGAACAGCGGGATGGGCTTCGCGCGATGAGGACCCACCGGACGGCGGGCCGCTTATCAGGTTACGTGGCGGTGGACAGCCCGGTCAAACCGGGGTCCCCCAAGCCCGGTGCGGCCCCGCCTGAACGGGGCCGCACCAGGGGGTTCAGCCTTCCTTGACCGCGTTCACCGGCGGGCCGGCGGGACGCGACGCGGCGCGCCTCGTGGTCCGCCGCCGGGTGGTCACCTGGGCCTGGCCGTTGGTCGACTCGGCGCTCAACGACTCGGCGGCGTCCTGGGGACCCACCTGGGTGGGCGTCTCGATGGCCGCGTGCGCGGGCTCCTCGACCACCGGGGGCTCCGGCTCGCGCACGGCGGCCGGCGGCTCCACGGGCTCCTGGACGGCCTGCTCGGGTGCCGGCTCGTGCTTGGCCACGGCGCCCGCCTCGCGCCGGGCACGTCGGCGCTGGCGGCGCCTGCCGTGCTCGGGCCCGGCCTCGTCCGCGGCGACCGCGGGCTCCTCCGAGAGCGGGCCGACCGGCTCGTCCGGAGTGGACGGCTCGACCGCGGGACGCGGCGGCTCGACGGCCACCGGCGGCTCGACGGCCTCGACCACCGGCTCCGGCGCGACCTCGGCCGCGTCCGAGCCCTTGCCCCGGCGCGACTTGCGCCCGCCGCCCTGCTGCTGCGGCTGGTGCTGCTGCTGGGGCTGGCCGTTGCCGTTGCCGTTGTTGCCGCCGCCGTGGTGGTGCACCGGCTCGGTCGAGACGACCAGGCCACGCCCGCGGCAGTGCTCGCACGTGCTGCTGAACGCCTCCAGCAGCCCGGTGCCGACCCGCTTGCGGGTCATCTGCACCAGACCCAGCGAGGTCACCTCGGCGACCTGGTGGCGCGTCCGGTCGCGGCCGAGGCACTCGGTCAGCCGGCGCAGCACCAGGTCCCGGTTGGACTCCAGCACCATGTCGATGAAGTCGATCACGATGATGCCGCCGACGTCGCGCAGCCGGAGCTGGCGGACGATCTCCTCCGCCGCCTCCAGGTTGTTGCGCGTCACCGTCTCCTCGAGGTTTCCACCCGACCCGGTGAACTTGCCGGTGTTCACGTCGATGACCGTCATCGCCTCGGTGCGGTCGATGACCAGGTAGCCGCCCGAGGGCAGCCAGACCTTGCGGTCCAGCGCCTTGAGCAGCTGCTCGTCGATCCGGTGCTCCACGAACACGTCGTTGTTGCCGACGTGGCGGCGCAGCCGGTCCTGGAGGTCCGGCGCGACGTGGCGCACGTAGGCGTCGATCGTCTCCCACGCCTCCGAGCCCTGGACGATCAGCGCGGCGAAGTCCTCGGTGAACAGGTCGCGGACGACCTTCACCAGCAGGTCCGGCTCTTCGTAGAGCAGCTGCGGCGCCTGGGCGCGCGGCTGGTCGGCCTTCTCCTTGATGACCTGCCACTGCGCCTGGAGGCGGGTGACGTCGCGGCCCAGCTCGTCCTCGGCGATGCCCTCCGACGCGGTGCGGATGATCACGCCCGCGTCCTCCGGGACGACGCGCTTGAGGATGTCCTTGAGGCGCTTGCGCTCGTTGTCGGGCAGCTTGCGGCTGATGCCGGTCGCGCCGCCGCCGGGCACGTACACCAGGAAGCGGCCGGGCAGGCTGATCTGGGTGGTCAGCCGGGCGCCCTTGTGGCCCACCGGGTCCTTGGTGACCTGCACCAGCACGCTGTCGCCGCTGGAGAGGGCCTGCTCGATCTTGCGGGCCTTGCCCTCCAGGCCGGCCGCGTCCCAGTCCACCTCGCCCGCGTACAGCACCGCGTTGCGACCGCGGCCGATGTCGATGAACGCCGCCTCCATCGAGGGCAGCACGTTCTGCACCCGGCCGAGGTAGACGTTGCCCACCAGCGAGCCGGTGCCCGACGAGGTCACGAAGTGCTCGACGAGGACGCCGTCCTCCAGCACGCCGATCTGGGTGCGGTCGCCGCGCTCGCGCACGACCATGGTGCGCTCGACGGCCTCGCGCCTGGCCAGGAACTCGGCCTCGGACAGCACCGGCGCGCGACGGCGACCGGCCTCCCGGCCGTCCCGGCGGCGCTGGCGCTTGGCCTCGAGCCTGGTGGAGCCCCGAACGCTGCGAACCTCGTTCTGGGCGGCCTCGGAGTCGGCCTTGTCGTCGCGCGCGTCGCGGGTTTCCCGGACGTGCACGACCGTGTTCGGCGGGTCGTCCACCTCGGGCGCCTCGTCGTCCGCGCCGCCCTTGCGGCGACGGCGACGACGGCGGCGCCTGCTCGTGGCGCTCTCCGGCTCGTCCTCGGTGTCGGACTCGGCCTCGGCGGCCTCCTCGACCGGCGCCGCGTCCTCGGCGTCCTCGCCGGGCTCGTCGCCGTTCTCGGCCTCGTCGCCGACACCCTTGCCGCGACCGCGACCACGCCGGCCACGACGGCGGCGGCGGCGGCCTTCGCCCTCGTCGCCGGCGTCGTCGGCGGCCGACTGGTCGTCGGTCGCGTCCTCGACGTCGTCATCGTCGTCGACCTCGGCCGTCGTCGCGGCGGGCGCGACCACGGGCACCGGGGTCGGCGGCAGGAACACCGCGGACGGCGGGGCGAACAGGGGGGTCAGCGCGGCCACCTCGCGGGTGGGCACGGCCGGTTCCTCGGTCGCCTCGTCCACCTCGCCGGTGACGATGTCGTCCCACTTCAGCAGGCTCTCGGCGACCTTGAGCGCGAGTTCGCGAGTCACGCTCGACTGCGCGGTGCGCACCGGTTCGCCCAGGTCCGCCAAGGCGGCGGCGACGTCCTTGCTGCTGGCTCCCAGCAGCTTGGCCAGCGCGTGCACCCTGAGCTTGGCCGGCAGGTCCGACAGGTCGGGGTGCGCGGGTGTGGTGTTACCCCCGCCGGCGGCGCCGGCGGGCTTGTCCGTGTTCGACATGCAGCTCCTCCGCCCCCGGGCGCGTCTTGGGAAGACGCGGCTCGCGCAGGGGCCTCTCTTGTCCACTCACCGCCGCGGCTGGCGGCGGGAATCCTTGCCTCACGCTGTGCGCTTGTGGCACAGCAGGTCGTTGCTCTCCCGCGACGACGCCGTCAGCACGGCTCCGAAGGGACTGCCGGTCCGACCTCCGCCGCCCGGTCCGGGGCGAGCGGGTCGACCAGCCGACCCTCATCGTCGAGCCGCCCCTGTGCCATCCGGGTCGCCTTCGCGGGCACCGGCGGAACCAGGTCGGCGACGACTCGGAGCGCGCTCAGCACGTCGTCGGGTCGCACGGTAGGCGTTGTCTGCCGTACGACCGTCATGAGTATCCCACACGGTCGTGACAATTCAGGCGCATCGTGGCCCGCGTCGCTCGAATACGCCTCGACCTGCGCCGACACGACCGCCGGTCGCACGTCGAGGATCCGCCGGCCGTCCTTGGTCGTGCGCTCGACCTCGACCGACGGCGCGGCCAGCAGCGCGGCCACCGCGGCGGACAGGACTTCGGGCGACACGCCCGGCAGTTCGACCCGCCACTCGCTGGCCTCGATGCGCTCGGGCAGCGTGCCGCCGGCCGACTGGACGACCTCCAGCACGTCCAGGCCCGGTGGCAGCACGGCGTCCAGCGCCAGCCTCAGCGCCTCCGGGTCCACCGCCTGCACCACCTGGACCTCGACGTACTCGGCCTCGCTGGCCACACCGGTCGGCGCGGCGCCCACCCACGAGACCTTCGGGTGCGGGCTGAACCCCTGGGAGTAGGCCATCGGGACGCCCGCGCGCCGCAGCGCCCGCTCGAAGGTGCGGGCGATGTCGCGGTGCGAGGTGAACCGCAGCCGGCCGCGCTTGGCGTAGCGCAGCCGGAGCTTCTGCACCGGCGCGGCCGACGGGTTGGGCTGCTGCTGGCGGTTCAGTGCTGCTCCCCGGGGGTACTCGGTGGTCCCGATGGGGTGACCCCCGCATCGGCACGCTCTGCTACTCCACCAGGACGGTACCGTGGGGCCTTCGGCATCGTTGCGCTTGTCTGGTTCGTGCTCCCTGGCTACCGTCCGGCGACAGTGGTCGGGGCGACGGCTCGACCCCGGCCAGCCCAGCACTGGAGGTCCCCCGTGCCTCTGCTCCGCCGCGCCCGAGCGGTCGCGGTCAGCGCGGCGCTGCTCGCGACCGGTTGTCTCGCCGTGTCCGCGAACGCCCACGCCGACCCCGACCTGCACGTTCCCGCGCCGGAGTGCATCCAGCCGGGCCCGGTGCTGAGGTACCTGGTCGTGTTCGACCGGGGCACCTCCGAGCCGCTCGCGCGCGCCGAGACGGCCGCCGCGTGCGGCACCACCGTGGGCTACTACCCGGCGATCTCGGTGGCCGTGGTGACCTCCGGCGACCCCGGCTTCGGTCAGCGGATAGGACCCGATCGGGCGTACAGCGCGCAGGCGGACGGGTTGTCCCGGCGCACCGGCTCGCCCGCCCGGAAGAAGGACGACGAGCCGGTGAGCCGGTCCGCGGCGCCGGGCGGCGCGGTGGACCGCACGGCCGAGCAGTGGGACATGGACCTCATCCACGCGGCCGAGGCGCACGCGATCAGCGGCGGCAGCCGGGACGTGGTGGTCGGCGTGCTGGACTCGGGCATCGACCCGGCGCACCCGGACCTGGTCGGCGCGCTGGACCCGGCGCTGTCCGCCGGGTGCACCAACGGGATCGCCGATCCGGAGCAGTCCGCGTGGGCCCCGACGACGTCCGCGCACGGCACCCACGTGGCGGGCATCATCGCGGCGGCCGACGACGGCGCCGGCACGACGGGCGTGGCGCCGGGGGTGCGGATCGCGTCGGTGAAGGTCGTGGACGACGACGGGTTCATCTACCCCGAGTACGCGGTGTGCGGGTTCATGTGGGCCGCGACGCACGCGATGACCGTCACCAACAACAGCTACTTCATCGACCCGTGGGTGTTCACCTGCCAGAACAAGTCCGGCCAGGCCGTGGTGTACGAGGCGGTGCGGCGGGCGGTGGACTACGCGGCGGCGCAGGGCGTGCTGACCGTGGCGGCGGCGGGCAACGGCGGCGCGGACCTGACCAAGCCGGGTCGGGACACGCAGAGCCCGACCAACGCGGCGGCCGAGGACGTGAAGCCGCGGTCGGTGGACAACACCTGCCTGCTGCTGCCGGCGCAGCTGCGCAACGTGGTGGCGGTGTCCTCGGTGGGCGCGTCCAAGGTCAAGGCCGGGTACAGCTCCTACGGGTTGGGCGCGGTGGACGTGACGGCGCCGGGCGGCGACCGCAAGCAGCCGCCGGACGACGGCGAGCAGGGGTGCGTGCTGTCGACCGTGCCCGACGACGGTTACGACTACTCGTGCGGCACGTCGATGGCGGCGCCGCACGTGTCGGGCGTGGCGGCGCTGCTGGCCTCGACGCACCCGTCGGCGAACCCCGGCGAGCTCACCCGGATGCTCAACACGGAGGCCGAGACGCTGCCGTGCCCGGCGGACTACGACCTCAACGGCACCGGGGCGCAGGACGCCTACTGCACCGGCTACTCGGAGTACAACGGCTTCTACGGGCACGGGCTGGTGGACGCGCTGGAGGCGGTCCAACGCTGAGCCCGTCGACGGCGGACCGATAAGCGGGACAGAGCGCGGGCACAGCCGGCGCTCAGGTTCGGGGTTCAGGCTCGGTCCCATGAGCACCCCAGAGCGTGTTGCCCGCCGGGATTCGGCCCGGCGTCGCGTACGGGCGGTGACCGCCTCCGTCGGTGTCGCCGCGGCGGCGCTGGCCGCGTTCTTCGCCGCCGTGCTGCCGGCCGGCGCGGACTCGACCTCGTCCACCTCGGACTCCTCGACCGGCTCCTCAACCGACCAGGGTGGTTCCTCGGACTGGGCGCCGACGCAGGCGCCGCAGGCCGGTCAGGGCGACTCGCACGCCCGGTCGGGTGCGTCGTGAGGGCCGTGTCGTTCCCGGCCCTGGGCACCACGGCGGTCGTGGTGTCGGAGGTGCCGGACCTGGCGGAGCGGTTGCTGCGGGTCGAACTGGCCGCGCTGGACCTGGCGTGCAGCCGGTTCCGGGCGGACTCGGAGTTGAGCGCGGCGCACCGGGCGGCGGGTCGGGCGGTCGTGGTGACGCCGCTGCTGGCCGAGGCGGTGGACGTGGCGCTGCGGGCGGCGGAGCGCAGCGACGGGTTGGTGGACCCGACGGTCGGCGCGGCGCTCGAGGCGTTGGGGTACGACCGGACGTTCGCGGCGGTGGTCGACTCGGCGGAGCCGTGCTCGGGCGTGCCGGCGCCGGGGTGGTGGCGGATCGGGTTCGACCTGCCGACGCGGCGGCTGCTGGTGCCGCGCGGGGTGCGGCTGGACCTGGGCGCGACGGCGAAGGCGTTCGGGGCGGACCGGGCGGCGCGGGTGATCGCGGACGCGACGGGGACCGGGGTGCTGGTGTCGCTGGGCGGTGACGTGGCGGTGGCCGGTGACGCGCCCGCCGGTGGGTGGCGGATCGCGGTGGGGGACGTGGCCTCCGGCCCCCGGTTCCATGGTCTCACGGGGGTGCGACGATTTTCGGGCTCCGGTGGGCGGGGTGTGGACAGCTCCGGGGCTGTGGACAACCCGTGGGCGGTGGGCGGGGACGAGGCTGTGGGCGGCCTCGGGCGGGAGTCCTTTGCGGACTTGCGGCGTGACGGGTTCGTCGGACGGGTGGCGTCGGGAGTCGCGGAAGGCTTGACAGACAAGGGAAGTGTGCGGGACCGCTTGTCCTTTGTGGAGGGTGAGCAGGTGGTGACCGTGGTGTCGGGCGGGGTCGCTACGTCGGGGACGGCGGTGCGGCGGTGGCGTCGGGGTGGGCGGGTGGTGCACCACGTCGTGGATCCGCGCACGGGTGAGCCGGCCGGGACGTGGTGGCGGACGGTGAGCGTGGCGGCGGTGGACTGCGTGACGGCCAACACCGCGAGCACGGCGGCGGTGGTGCTCGGGGAACGCGCGCCCGCGTGGTTGGCGGCGCGGGGCGTGCCGGCGCGGTTGGTGCGGGAGGACGGGCGAGTCGTGACCGTGTCGGCGTGGCCGGTGGCGGCGTGACGCAGGCGTTGTGGTTCGCCAGTCGGGGCACCGGGTTGGTGTCGATGCTGCTGTTCACGGCCGTGGTGGTGCTCGGTGTCCTCACCCGGGGTGGCGCGGCGTCGCGGAGGTGGCCGCGGTTCGCGGTGGCCGGTCTGCACCGGTACGTGTCATTGCTGGCGCTGGGTTTCCTGGTCGTGCACATCGCGACCGCGACGATCGACGACTACGCGGGCATCCGGTGGGTCGACGCGGTGGTGCCGTTCGGGTCGGCGTACCGGCCGGTCGCGCTCGGGTTGGGCGCGGTGGCGTTCGACCTGCTGCTCGCGGTGATCCTGACGAGCCTGGTGCGGGCGCGGATGTCCTACCGGGCGTGGCGGGCCGTGCACTGGCTCGGGTACGCGTTCTGGCCGGTCGCGCTGGTGCACGGACTGCTGGTGGGCGACCTGGACCTGGTCTACGTGGTGGTGCTGGACGGGGTGTGCCTGCTGGCGGTGGCCGCCGCGGTGGCCTGGCGGGTCGACCTGCGGCAGAAGGAGGAGGTGGCGGCGTGACGACGTCGACCGGGGTGCGGAAGTTGCCGGAGCGGCCGCTGGACCTGGACGGGCACCTGCGGACCTACGGACCGCCGGCGTTCCCGTCGAGCACGGCCGCGTTGACCGCGGAGTTGGCCGCGGCGGGCGTGGTGGGTCGCGGTGGCGGCGGGTTCCCGGCGGCCCGGAAGATCGGCGCGGTCGGCCGGGCGCGGACGGTGGTGGCGAACGGGTGCGAGAGCGAGCCGTTCAGCCGCAAGGACCGCGTACTGCTGGAGAGGTCGCCGCACCTGGTGCTCGACGGGTTGCTGGTCCTCGCCCGGACACTGGGCGCGGAACCGGTGCTGTGCGCGCGGGAGCACGTGCCGGAGGCCGCCCGACGGGCGGCCGGCGAACGCGGCGTGCGGGTGGTCGTGGTGCCGGGCGGGTACGTGTCGAGCGAGGAGAGCGCGCTGGCGAACTTCCTGCGCACCGGGGTCGCGCTGCCCACGGCGAAGCCGCCGCGGCCGACCGACCTCGGGGTGCTGGTGCACAACGTGGAGACGCTCGCCGACGTCGCGCTGGTGGTCAGGCTGGGCGCGGAGCGGTACCGGGAGCAGGCCACCCGGCTCGCCACCGTGACCGGCGACGTGGCGCGGCCCGGCGTGGTCGAGACGCGCGCCTCGGCGACCGTGGGCGACCTGCTGGACCTGGCCGGTCCGACGGCGCCGCTCGGCGCGGTGCTCGCGGGCGGGTACGGCGGGCGGTGGGTGCGGCCGGACGAGCCGCTGCGCGGGTCGGGCGTGCTGGCCGCGTTGCGGGCGGACCGGTGCGGGCTGTGCGAGACGACCCGGGTGCTGCGGTGGCTGGCGTCGCAGAGCGCGCGGCAGTGCGGTCCGTGCCGGTTCGGGTTGCCCGCGATCGCGGAGGACTTCGCGACCGGCGCCTGGGACCGGCTGCGGACCCGGCTGCCGGTGGTGACCGGGCGCGGCGCGTGCGCGCACCCGGACGGCGCGGTGCGGTTGGCGGCGAGTGCGCTGGAGTTGTTCCCGCACCGGACCTCCACCCACCCGGTCCACTGTGGAGGGTCGCGGTGAAACTCGGTGTCGACCCGGTCGCGTGCCGCGGGAACGGCTCGTGCGCGGACCTGCTGGCGGAGCTGATCGACCTGGACGAGTGGGGGTATCCCCTGCTGTCGCCGGACGACGTGCCGGCGCACCTGGTGCGCGAGGCCAAGGGCGCGGTGTCGGCGTGCCCGGCGCTGGCGTTGAAGCTGCGTCGCTGACGGGCGGTCAGCGGCGCAGTGCCTCGGCCAGCGCGGCCCGGCCGGCGATGCCGAGCTTGCGGTACGCGCCGGACAGGTGCAGCTCCACGGTGCGCCGGGTCAGGAACAGGGCCTCGGCGATCTGCCGGTTGGTCAAGCCCTGCGCGGCCATGCCGGCGACGCGCGTCTCCTGCTTGGTCAACCCGTGCACGGTGCCCTGCGCGGTGCTCGGCTCGCACCCGCGCAGCTCCTCGGCGGCCAGCCTGATCAGCGGTTTCGCCTCGCAGCGGGCACTGATGCCCAGGGCCAGCCGCAGGTGCGGGACGGCCTGGCCGGGGTCGCCGGACCGGCGCAGCCGGGTGCCGAGGGCGACCAGCGCCTCCGCGTGCGGCAGCCGGGCGGGTGTGCCTGCCAGCCGGTCGACGGCGTCGCGCAACGCGGTGATCGCGGCCTCGTCGTCGGCGGTGCGGCCCACCGAGATCAGCGCGACGCCCACCGCCCGCGGGGTGCCCCAGCGCCGGGCGCGGGCCAGTTCCTCGGCGGCGAGCTTGGCGGCGGCCTCCCGCTGGCCCAGGGCCAGGTGCGCTCGCACGGCGTGGGTGCGCCACGGCAGCACCGCCGCTCCGTCCATCTGGGACGCGGCGAGCCTGCGACCGCACTCGTGGGCGTCGGCGAGCGCGCCCGCCGGGTCGCCGGTCGCGAGCTTCAACCCGGCTCTCGCGAGCAGGACCGCGTTGTGCTGGAACAACTCCGGCAGCACGCCCGCGAAACCGTGGCGCGCCAGCAGTTCCCGCGCCTCCTCGAACCGGCCGAGCATGGCCAGCACGTCGACCAGCCCGGCCGCGCACAGGATCGCCATCGGGCACCGCTCGACCGCGTCCAGCTCGCCGAACAGGCGCAGCTGCCACTTGAGGAACGTCTTGGCGCGCACCAGGTCCCCGCGCGCGGCGAACTCCAGGCCGTGCGCCAGCGCGACGGCCGTGCCCTTGCGCAGGTGGTAGTCGTTCGGCTCGGCGTCGCTGCCGACCACCCGGCGGAACCGGTCGGACAGCTCGGGCGCGTCGACCAGGAAGCTCGTGGCGACGGTGAACACGAACGGTTGGGCGAACACGTCGGACCGCTCGCCCGCCAGGGCCTCGGCGGCGTGCCGGCACGCCTGGTCGGCGTCCTCGCCGCGGAGCACGTGGCCCAGCGCCCGCAGCACCGAGCGCAGCTGCCGCAGCCGGGGCGCGGTCGGGGTTTCGGACTCCAGCTCGGCGGTCGACATCCAGGCGCGCAACGCGGGCCCCACGTCGTTGCCCACGCCCGCGAGGTAGGACAGCGTGCGCAGTTCCCACGACTCGTCGTGCTCCTCCGGCGAGAGCCGCGACACCAGCTGCAACCCCAGCGACAGCGCCAACCGCGCCTCGGGGCCGCCGCACAGCCGCAGCAGCGTCGCGGCGACCTGGCCCGCCGCGGACCGGGTGTCGTCGGCGTGCGCGAGGGCGTCCCGGAGCAGGTCCATCGCGGCCTCCTGGTCGACCGGGAACGTCGCGTGCACCAGGTCCAGTTGCACCGCCAGCCGCTCGTCGGGCGTCGTCCGCTCCTCCAGCGCCCGGGTCAGGAACACCCGCGCGGCGGCGGGCCGTCCGGCGTACGCGGCGCGGCGGGCGACCCGGCGCAGCACGTCGACGCCCCACCGCAGGCGCACGCCGCGCGCCCGGGCCAGGTGCTCGGCGACCCGCTCGTCCGGCGCGCCCGCCTCGGCCAGCAGCGCGGCGGCACGGGCGTGGTCGACGGCGCGCCCGGCCACCGGCAGGTCGGCCAGCACCGCGGCGCGCAGGAACGGGTGGGCGAAGGCGACCGGGTGGGTGTCGAGGAACAACCGCTGCCGCACCAGCGAGTCCACCACCGCCACGGCCGCCGGCCGGTTGACACCGGCGAGCGCCGCGACCAGGTCGGCGGTGGCGTCCTCGCCGAGCACCGCCGCCGCGCGCACCACCTCGGGCGCGTCCGGCGTCGCCCGCAACCGGAGCCGCAGCCGCTCGCCCAGTGCCGGCGAGCCGAGGGCGCGCACCCCGTCGGCGGTCGTGCCGGGGTCGAGCACGGCGGTCAGCTCGGCCAGCAGGCGCGGGTTGCCGCGGGTCACCTCGTGGCACGCCCGGACCACGTCGGCGGGCCGGTCGGGCAGCAGTTCGCCGACCTCGGTCGCGGACAGGCCGGTCAGCTCGACGGTCGTGCGGCGCCCGGCCAGCAGGTCGGGCAGCGCCACGTCCCCTGCCGGCGACCGACCGGTGGGCGTGGTGAAGGCGACGACCAGCGGTCGGTCGGCCAGCCGGCGCAGCAGGTAGGCGAGGCAGCGCAGCGACCAGTCGTCGGACACGTGCAGGTCGTCCACGGCCAGCAGCAGCGGCGACCGGTCGGCGGTGTCGCGGACCAGCCGGTGGAACGCGTCGGGAGTCGGCGCGGGCTCGGCCAGCTTCTCGCAGAGCCCGGCGAGCACACCGCCGCGCAGGTCGGACTCGAGCCGGGTGGCGGCCGTGCCGGCGACCGCGAACCCCAGTTCGCGGGCCTGCTCGCGGACCCGGCGCAGCAGCGCGGACCGGCCGACGCCGAGTTCGCCCACGACGTGCAGGGTGGCGGTGCGACCCCGCGCCGCGTCGGCCAGCAGCGCCCGGGTGGTCCTGAGCTGGTCGACCCGACCGACGAACGGCGAGGTCCTCGTGGGCGTGGTCACCAGGACTCCGATCTGCTCGGCGTCGGCGGCGGCGTGGGATCGGGCGGACACCCACGGTAGGCCCCTTGTCCAGACCTTCGGTACCGAGAGGTTCCCCAACGGGATCGGCCGATTTCCTTCGGTGCCCACCGTAGAGACCCCGGCCGGCCGGTAGGCCAGAATCGGCTCCGGCGGCCGGTTTACCGACCGGTCGGCGGCGACTCGTCGCGGGCATTCGTGACGTTCCGCGATAACGGCGCACACGGATCGTGCGGCCCGCCCGGTAAATGACCGCGAATGCCCGCCGCATTGTTTCCGGCGAAAGCGTCAGCCCGACTCGGGCAACGCCCTGCGGATGATCTTCATCGCGTGGTAGACCCGCGACTTCACCGTGGACTCGGGGATGCCGAGCACCTGCGCGGCCTCGCGGACGGTGCGCCCGCGCAGGTAGGTCTCGCACAGCGCCTCGCGGTGCTCTTCGGCGAGCGCGCCGATGACCTCGGCCAGCACCTCGGCGACCCGGCCGTCGTCCCGACCCCGTGGACCCCCGTGCACCCGCAGCCCGCCAGAGGAATTCATGACGTTCCGGACCTCCCGGAGTTCGCACGGCGGAGGAAAAGCGACCGACGCGAACGTACTACACCCGGGTAAGCCAATCCAAGTATCACCGCGAAGACATTCACCGGCAATAGGGGTCGTACCGCCTTGACCACTCCGACAACCCTGCGGTATTCGGTGTGGTGCAGATCACCGGGGCCAATTGAACCGGGGAACCGGGGTGTTCGTCGCGCTTCCCCGGTCCCCGATCAGCCCTTGGTCAACGCCGGGTTGCGCACCGGCGAGCCCGTGCCGACAGGCGAGATCGGCAGCAGCGTCCGACCGGTCGGGCCGACCTCGATGTCGGTGCCCATCGCGGGGCACACGCCGCAGTCGAAGCACGGCGTCCAGCGGCAGTCGTCCTGCTCGCGCTCGTCCAGCGCGTCCTGCCAGTCCGCCCAGAGCCACTCCTTGTCCAACCCCGAGTCCAGGTGGTCCCAGGGCAGCACCTCCAGCTCCTCGCGCTCGCGCGTGGTGAACCAGGCGAGGTCCAGCCCGAGCGGCTCCAGCTCGGTCGCGGCGGCGGACACCCAGCGGTCGTAGGAGAAGTGCTCGGACCAGCCGTCGAACCGGCCGCCCTCGCGCCACACCCGTTCGATCACCAGGCCGATGCGCCGGTCGCCGCGGGAGAGCAGGCCTTCGATCAGCGAGGGCTTGCCGTCGTGGTAGCGCATGCCGATGTTGCGCCCCAGCGCGCGGTCGGAGTTGACCGCCTCGCGCAGCTTGCGCAACCGGTCGTCCACCACGTCCGGGTCGCACTGGGCCGCCCACTGGAACGGCGTGTGCGGCTTGGGCACGAACCCGCCGATCGAGATGGTGCAGCGGACGTCCTTGCGGCCGCTGACCTCCCGGCCCTTGCGGATCACGTTCTTGGCCATCTCGGCGATCTGGAGGACGTCCTCGTCGGTCTCGGTCGGCAGGCCGCACATGAAGTACAGCTTCACCTGCCGCCAGCCCGCGCCGAACGCCGCGCCGACGGTCCGGATCAGGTCCTCTTCGGACACCATCTTGTTGATGACGCGCCGGATCCGCTCGCTGCCGCCCTCGGGCGCGAACGTCAGCCCGGAGCGCCTCCCGTTGCGGGACAGCTCGTTGGCCAGGTCGATGTTGAACGCGTCCACGCGCGTGGACGGCAGCGACAGGCTGGTGTTGGTGCCCTCGTAGCGGTCCGCGAGGCCCTTGGTCACCTCGGCGATCTCCGAGTGGTCCGCGCTGGACAACGACAGCAGGCCGACCTCCTCGAACCCGGTCGCCTCCAGGCCGCGCTGCACCATCGCGCCGATGCCCTCGATGGAGCGCTCGCGCACCGGCCGGGTGATCATGCCCGCCTGGCAGAACCGGCAGCCGCGCGTGCAGCCGCGGAAGATCTCCACGCTCATCCGCTCGTGCACGCTCTCGGCGAGCGGCACCAGCGGCTGCTTCGGGTACGGCCACGCGTCGAGGTCCATCGTGGTGCGCTTGAACACCCGGTACGGCACGCGTTCGCGGTTGGGCACCACGCGCTGGATCCGGCCGTCGGGCAGGTACTCCACGTCGTAGAACCGCGGCACGTACACGCCGCCGGTCTCGGCCAGCCGCGTCAGCACCTCGTCGCGACCACCGGGACGGCCCTCGGCCTTCCAGGCGCGGACGATGTCGGTGATCTCCAGGACGGCTTCCTCGCCGTCGCCCAGCACCGCCGCGTCCACGAACGGCGAGATCGGCTCCGGGTTGAACGCCGCGTGCCCGCCGGCCACGACGATCGGGTGGTCCTCGGTGCGGTCGGCCGCGTGGATCGGGATGCCCGCGAGGTCCAGCGCGTTGAGCAGGTTCGTGTAGCCGAGCTCGGTGGCGAAGCTGACGCCGAACAGGTCGAACGCGCCGACCGGGCGGTGGCCGTCGACGGTGAACTGCGGCACGCCGTGCTCGCGCATCAGCGCCTCGAGGTCCGGCCACACCGCGTAGGTGCGCTCGGCCAGCACGTCCGGCTGCTCGTTGAGCACCTCGTAGAGGATCATGACGCCCTGGTTGGGCAACCCGACCTCGTAGGCGTCCGGGTACATCAGCGCCCAGCGGACGGCCGCCGCGTCCCAGTCCTTGACGGTCGCGTTCAACTCCCCGCCGACGTACTGCACCGGCTTGGACACCCGCGGCAGCAGTGGCTCCAACGCGGGGAAGACGGACTCGACGCTCACCGACCCAGGGTAACGGCTGCCCGCGCGCGCCTCAGAACAGCGGTCCGGTGAGGGTCAGACCCAGGTCCGAGCCCACGCCCGCGTACAGGCCGAAGAACATCAGCGCGCCGCCCGCCAAGGCCACGTCCTTGTTGAAGGAGATCATCTCGAGCTGCTTGGCCCGCGGGTCGGTCTCCTTCCAGAACGCGTGCATGAGGAACGCGGTCGGGAGCAGGAAGACCACCAGCAACACCGCGCCCAGGTCCGCCCACACGCCCAGGAGCAGCGACAACGCGCCGACGACCATGAGCACGCCGCTGCCGAGCGTGGCGAGCTTGGCGCTGGGCACGCCCTTGGCCGCGGCGTACCCCGCCATGGCGTCGGTCTGCGTGAGGTGACCGGCTGCCGAGCCGAGGAACAGGATGACGAACAGGATGCGCCCGATGAGTGCGATGACGTCCACGACGACCTCCTCGAAGAGTTCGTCGGAGTGTTCAACCACTCAGCGGGGGCGGCAACTCCTCCGCGCCGGGTGCCACGAGGTCCACCCGGTGGTGGGCCGGCCCGGTCACGCCGGCGCGCCGGGCTCCGGTGGCGGTGTCGCGCTGCCCGAGCGGAGCACCCGGGGCGTCCGGCTCGCGGTTTCGCGGTGCCCCAGCGGCGGGCTCACGAGACCGGGGTGCACGACGCGCGGACGGCCCGGGCCGCGCGGGATCGGGGCACGGCGGGCCGGCCAGCCGATCGGACCGCGGTCGGGACGGGTGGGGACCATGGGGGCCGTCATGCGGCGAGCCTCCGGGTGCGGGAGCGGCGAGCCGGGCCACGGGCGGCGGCGGTGGAAGCGGCGGTCACGGGCGTCACGTTAGCGGCGAGGTCCGACAAACAACGAAGTCGATTTAGGGTTGCCCCATGCACATCGACCTGACCTGGCCGACCACGCCCGACGAACGCCTCCGGGTCGAGGTGCACGAGGTGCTGCACGCCGTGGTCGCGCGGGGCGGGGCCATCGGCTTCACCGAACCGCCCACCCGCGCGCAGACCGACCGGTGGCTCGACGACGTCCTGGCGGCGCCGGGGGACGCCGCGCTCGTGGTGGCCCGGGTGGACGGTGTGGTCCGCGGCACGGCGACGTGGCGGCGCGACCCGGCCGCGGTGTTCGCGGGGTGCGCCGAGCTGGGCCGGGTGACCGCGCACCCCGCCGCGCGCGGCCTCGGGCTGGGCGACCGGATGGTGCGCGCCGTCGTGGACCACGCCCGCGAGGCGGGGCTGGAGGTGCTGACGCTGGGCGTGCGCGGCAACAACCACGGCGCGATCGAGCTGTACGAGAGCGTCGGCTTCCGCGAGTGGGGCCGGTTGCCGAACGCGATCGCGGTCGGCGACACCCGGTTCGACTCGGTCCGGATGTACCTGCCGCTCGGCTACCCCGACGGCGTCGTCCTCCACGGCTCGGCCGCGGGCGGCCTCGGTTCCTCGCCCGCGCGCAGGGTGAGCACCCGCTGACGCAGCGAGACACCGGCGCCCGCCACCGCCACCAGCACCGCCCACGTGAGGTCGCACCGGGACGCCGTCGGGTCGCCGTGCACCGACTCCACGACGCCCGCGCCGAGCCACAGCAGCGTCAGCAGGACGAACGTGGACGCCAGGTGCGGCGGTTCGGGCCGGCGGACGCGCGCGAACCGCACCCCGGCCGCGCCCAGCACCACCAGCGGACCCCACAGGAAGTAGCAGCCCTCGGCGAACAGCGCCACGGTGCCCAGCAGCCGCTCGCGGCCCATGTCGGCGAACGACATCGTGATCACCTGGTTCAGCACCACCAGGCCGGGCACCACCAACGCGGTCGCGCTCGCCCACAGGTACCAGTCGCGGCGGGCGCGCACGAGGTACACCTCGAACGGCAGCACGACCAGTCCGAGCGCCGTCACGCACGCGGCGACCAGGGGTTGGCGGCCCCAGCCGAGCACGAAGATCCCGGCGACCACAGCCGCGGTCGCCCTCACCACCACCCAGAACCGCACCGGGCCTCCCGCCGGTCGCTCCCCACCCTGTGGGTCGCGACGGGTGAGAGGCCCGTTACGCGTCGTGGCGCGGAAGTCCCTACAGGTTCGGGAACCAGAGCTTGATCTCGCGCTCGGCGGACTCGGGCGAGTCGGATCCGTGCACCAGGTTGAACTGGACCTCCAGGCCGAAGTCGCCGCGGATCGTGCCGGGCGTGGCCTTCTCCACCGGGTCCGTGCCGCCGGCCAGCTGGCGGAACGCGGGGATGGCCCGTGCGCCCTCCACGACCAGCGCCACCAGGGGACCGCCGGTGATGAACTCCACCAGGTCGGCGTAGAAGGACTTGCCGTCGTGCTCGGCGTAGTGCTGCTCGGCGGTCGCGCGGTCCACGACGCGCAGTTCGAGCGCGGCCAGCCTGAGGCCCTTGCGCTCGATGCGGGAGATCACCTCGCCGACCAGTCCACGGCTGACGCCATCGGGCTTGACCAGGACCAGGGTGCGTTCGGACACGGCGGTCGTACTCCTCTTCGGGGGTGCTGAATACCTTTGTCAAGCGACGCGGACAGGGTATCCGTCACGTCCGCCGGATCCACCCACGGCCTGGAGAACTCCGCGCCCGCGAACGGGATCCGGCCGTGCTGCCCGATTCCGGGCGGCCTGACATAGTCGCGGGCGTGACCGCGGAGAAAGCCGGCGTCGGATCGTCCCTGACCGCCGCAGCCGTCCTGTTCGTGCTGCTGCGCCTGCTCGCGGTGGCGCACTACGACTGGCACACGACGTTCGCGTTGCTGCACACGCTGGACCTGGAGGACGCGCCCGGGCTGTTCCTCGGCACCTTCATGGCCGACGAGCGGATCAGCAGCGCGCTCCTGGTCCTGCTGGTGCCGCTGATGGCGTTCTACGGCGTGGCCACCCGGTCCCGCGCGGTGCCCCTGGTCGTCACGGTGCTGGTGGCGTTCCTCGTGGCGCACGTGCTGACCTACCACCACTGGTGGGTGCCGGCGGCGGCCGTCGTGCTGGCGGCGGCCCTGGCGGTCGTCGCCCGCCGGCACCGCGAGGGCGAACGCGGCCCGGCGTCGTTCGTGCTGCACCGCATCGGCTGGATCGTCGGCGGTCTCGCGCTGGTGGTCGCGGCGGTCGTGGCCACACCCTGGCTGCCGCGCGAACGCGTCGAGACCACGACCGGCACCATCGAGGCCTACGTGGTGGAAACGAGCCCGGGCTTCCTCAAGGTGCTCCAGGCCGACGACCGCGAGTTCCGCATCCTGCGCGACGACGACGTCCGGTCCCGGGTCGAATTGTCGGACCACTAGCCGCGTTGCGCGTTCCGGACCGTTCCACCGCGCGCTCAGGACGTGCCCAAATCGCACGAACACGAGCGCATCCCGTTCACTTGCGGCCGAACGCCTTGTGGAAACTCCGCGCGTCTCGCACGATGGAAGACGAATCCTGAGCCACCGGGCGAAGACATCCACCAGACAAGGGCGTCATGAATCCGCAATAGCAGGGACCACCCCGCCGACATCGACGGGCGATCCACCACGCGACAACCGGGGAGGTGAACGGCATGCTCTATTCCGTCATGATGGTCGACGCGGCGACGTCCGACAACCGACCGCGGGCCACGACCGGAGGGGAGCGACTGATCGCCACGTCGTCCGAACTGCGCCGAGGCGGGCGACTGCCCTCGCGCCGCGCGCCGGAGCACCTCGAAATCCCTCGCGCCCCCGATGCGAACAGGGTCGGGCCGTTCCCGTTCCCGTGGTCGTGGTCGTGGTCGTGGTCGATCGTGCCGGGCATCTCCCGTCCGGACATCGGATCGGGACCGCCGGACGCCACGGGGGCACGCGCACGGTCCCGCTCGACGTTCCGCCGCCGCGCACGGGGGCTCCTGCCGTCGAGCCGCCCCCCTTCACCGGAGCACGCGTCCCGTCATCGCCCCGACGGGCCGACTTCGGGCTGCCCGGCCCCGGTGTGGCACGTCGCGGACCGCGCCGTCCAGGCCGACCTGCCCGTACCGGCGCACCGGCTCCCGTGATCACAGTGACCGCCTCGAGCACGTCCACCGCGAAGAACGCGTGATCGGAGCTCGGCGGAGCACTGCCTCCTCAATCGTGCCCTTGTACCATCGACCGGTTCGCAGCCCCACCGATCTCCTCCGGTCCGCGCAACGGTCGGGAGGAACCCGGACGTCTCTCTGTTGGCCCAGGCGGCGTCGGGAACGCACGAGGGGGCGCTCGACCGGGCGTGCCCGGGAAAGGCCCCCCGTTGCAGCGGGGGGCCTTTTTCTCATTGTCCCGGCGCGCGCCGACGGTAAGTTGTCCTACCCTAAGGAGAACGGCATCGGCCCGCGAAACCGAGCCCTCGCCTTTCGGTGCTTTCCCTTTCTTTCCGATGGCACCGGACCGGCCCCTCGGCATCGTGCCGAACCAAACCGTTCCGAGTGCACACGGGGGTTTGCGCACTTGTTCACAAGCGGGCATTCTGGTCCTTACCGCTTTCGAGCCCCTGCAAGGACTCGGGCGGATGCCGCGGTCCGAACCCGCGACACTCCGGACGGTCGCAATTCCAGCCGCCTGGGCCATTCCGAACTGAACAGAGAGTGGGGACCGGTGAACCAACGAGTTCAAGCCGTGGTGCTGATCTTGTTGTTCGTGTTCGCGTTCGTGGTCGCCTTGCTGCACATGGGCTACCAGCTCGACACCGCGCTCCTCGGCGCCGGTGGAGCAGGTCTCGTGGCAGCGGAGATCACCCGCCGCCTCCTGGACGGGCCCGAGGGCCCGTCGAGTGGTCGGCCCGCGGACACCGGCCGCCTCGTCTGAGGCGGTCAGCTCCCGGGGGAGCCGTGCGCGGCTCCCCCGGGAGGTTCACACTCCCCACGCGTTCCCGACACGGGAGGAACGTCATGTCCGATGACATGGACCTGTCCGCGGGGATCGAGGACTGGACCGCCGCGTTCGTCCTCGACCTGAGGGAGGAGCACATCGCGGCGGGCAAACCGTCGTACCGGTCGTTGCACCGCAAGACCTACGGCGAACTCGCCCCGGCGACGATCACCCGCTCGCTGAGCGGCCGCCAACTGCCGTCCTGGCAGTTCGTCGAGCGATTCCTGCGCGCGTGCGACGTCGACGACGACGGGCTGACCCGCTGGCGCCGTCGTTGGTACGAGATCCGACGCCGGGACGATCCGGAGTTGGCCGACCGGGTTCCGGGTGCCGTGGCGCTCGGTGCCGAGGCCGGGCCGGTCGACGGGTGTGAGACGTGCGGTGTGGCGGTGCTGGATCCGGTTCGGCATCGGCGGTGGCACGAGTCGGTGTCGGCAACGCGGCGGATGCGCGCCGTGTGACGGTACGGCGGAGCCCGTCGCCTCCTCATACGGGGGCGACGGGCTCCGGCCGGTCAGGGGCGCTGCGGCTGGAGGGTTTTCGTCCAGAGGGCGGTGCCCTTGATGTCGCGCAACGACACGGTCAGTTCGCCCGCGCGGGACACCTCGACCTCGCCGAAGTGCTGGAAGCCGTCGAGCGGGGTGGTGTTGGCGGTCGGCGGGGCGCTCACGAAGACCGCTTCCGGGCCGAAGGTCGGGTCCAGGGCGTTCGGGCCGAACGCGCCCGCGTTCAAGGGGCCCGAGACGAACTCCCAGAACGGGTCGAAGTCCTGGAAGACGGCGCGTTGGGGCGAGTAGAAGTGCGCGGCCGAGTAGTGCACGTCCGCGGTGAGCCACACGGTGTTGCGCACCTTGCGCTTCTTCAGCTCCCGCAGCACCCACGCGAGTTCGGTCTCACGGCCGCCGGGCGCGCCGGGCAGGCCGTTGGCCACGCCCTCGATGTCCGCGCCGTCGGGCACGGTCAGGCCCAGCGGCAGGTCGTTGGCGACGATCTTCCAGGTGGCACGCGACCGGTCGAGCCCCTCGACCAGCCAGCGGGCCTGCCGGTCGCCCAGGATCCGGCCGGGCCGGTCGCGCGGCGAGGTGTTGGCGTCCTTGTAGGTGCGCATGTCCAGGATGAACACGTCCACGTTCGGCCCGTACGAGAACTTCCGGTACACCCGCCCGTCCACGGCCGCGCGCGGGTCGATCGGCTGCCACTCGTGGAACGCCCGGAACGCCCGCGCGGCCAGCACGTCGACGCGCTTCTCGGTGTACTGCGGCAGGTCCAGGATTTCGCCGGGGTACCAGTTGTTCACGACTTCATGATCATCCCACTGGAGGTAACTGCCGACCTGGGCCATGAACGCCCGGTACTGCGGGTCGAGCAGGTTGTAGGCGAACTGGCCGCGGTACTCGTCCAGGGACTCGGCGACCTTGGACTTCTCCGGGGTGACGACGTTGCGCCAGATCCGGCCGTCGGGCAGGGTCACGGACTCCTTCAGCGGGCCGTCGGAGTACACCGTGTCGCCGCTGTGCAGGAAGAAGTCCGGCTTGCGGGCGGCCATGGCGGCGAAGATCGGCATGCCGCCCAGGTCCGGGTTGCTGCCCCAGCCCTGACCCGCCACGTCGCCCGACCACTGGAAGCGGATGTCGGAGCGCACCACCGGCGCGGTGCGGAACGAGCCCGGCACGGCCTCGCTGCGGGTGCGGCCGTCCAGGTCCTCGGCCACCACCCGGTAGTAGGTCCGCCGGCCGGGGAGCAGGCCGTGCACGCGCACCTTGCCCGTGCCGCCGGTCTCCGGGGTCAGCAGCGGGCCGCGCACCCGGCGCACCAGCCGGAACGACGGGTCGGACGACACCTCGACCACCATCCGGGCCGGGCGGTCCGACCGGGTCCACACCAGGGCGCCGTCGGCGGTCACGTCGCCGGCCTGCACGCCGTGCGTCAGCACGGGCCGGCCGGACCTCGCCAGTGCCACGCCGGGCAGCAACGCCGCGGCCGAGCCGATCGCGCCGGCGCGCAGCAGGGTCCGCCGGTTCACCAATTCGCTCATGGCGGGCTTTGTAACGGCCCCGGCCGAACTCCGGGTGAACGACGACCGCTCGCGAGACGACCGACCCCGGGCGATCCGGCTCGAACCCGGAGCGGTCAGGCCTGCTGGCTGGGCAACCGGCCCTGGGCCATCCGGCGGGACACGTCGCGGCGCAGCCACAGCAGGTAGACCCACACCAGGGTGAACACCACGCCGATGCCACCCAGCGCGGTCAGCAGGAACCAGGACGCGATCATCACCACGTGGATCACCGCGATCACCGGCACGATCCACGACCGGCGCAGGAACGCGCACGCCGCGATCAGCGCCACCAGCAGGCCCAGCACCAGGAACCCGGTGCCGGTGCCCACGCCGCCGCCCAGCTTCGCCACCACCGGCAGGGCCAGCGCGACGACGATCGCCTCCAGGATCAGCGTGCCGGCCATGATGCCGCGGAAGGACTTCATGGGGTCCTTGCGCGGCGCGGCCGGTGTCGGTGCGGGCGTGGTCATGACGGTTCCTTCCCGAACAGCGCGCGGGCCTCGCCCGCGGTGACCACCGAGCCGGTCACGATGACGCCGCCGCCGGAGACCAGGCCGCCGTCGTCGTCCTCCTCGGCCAGCCGGACGGCCTCCTCGAGCGCGTCGTCCAGGTGCGGCTGCACGACCATCCGGTCCTCGCCGAAGATCGGGATCGCCAACGACGCCAACTGGTCCGGGTCCATCGCGCGGGGCGAGGAGTTCGCGGTCAGCACCACCTCGGCGCACACCGGCTCCAGGGCGGCCAGGATGCCCTCGGCGTCCTTGTCGCCCATCACGCCGACCACCGCGACGAGCTTGCGGAAGCCGAACTCCTCGTCCAGCGCCTGGGCCAGGGCCTGCGCGCCGTGCGGGTTGTGCGCGGCGTCCACGAGCACCGTCGGCGCGGACCGCACGCGCTCCAGCCGACCGGGCGAGGACACCGTGGCGAACGCCTCGCGCACCGCGTCGACGTCGAGCTGCCGGTCCGGCCCGGCGCCGAAGAACGCCTCCACGGAGGCGAGCGCGAGCGCCGCGTTCGCCGCCTGGTGGGCGCCGTGCAGGGGCAGGAACACGTCCTCGTAGACGCCGCCGAGCCCTTGCAGCCGCAGCATCTGGCCGCCGATGGCGACATCGCGCCGGAGCACGCCGAACTCGGAGCCCTGGCGCGCGACGGAGGCGTCGACCTCGGCGATCCGCCGCAGCAGCACCTGCTCGGCCACCGGGTCCTGCTCGGCGAGCAGCGCGACCGCGCCGGGCTTGATGATCCCGGCCTTCTCGGTCGCGATGCCCTCCAGCGTCGGGCCGAGGTAGTCGACGTGGTCCAGCCCGATCGGCGTGATCACCGCGATCCGGCCGTCGGCGACGTTCGTCGCGTCCCACTGGCCGCCGAGCCCGACCTCGAGCACCGCGACGTCGACCGGCGCGTCCGCGAACGCCGCGAACGCCATGCCGGTCAACACCTCGAACTTCGACATCGGCACCTCGGACCGACCGTCCACCAGCGCCACGTAGGGCTCGATGTCCCGGTAGACCTCGACGTACCGATCGGCGGGGATCGGCGCGTTGTCCACGTTGATCCGCTCGGTCACCAGCTGGAGGTGCGGGCTGGTGTACCGGCCGGTGCGCAGGCCGACGCGGGTGAACAGCGCGTCGACCATGCGCGAGGTGGACGTCTTGCCGTTGGTGCCGGTGACGTGCACGACCGGGTAGGACGCCTGCGGGTCGCCGAGGAACTCCGCCAGCAGGCGGATCCGGGACAGGTCCGGCTCGATCTTGGTCTCGGGCCAGCGCTGGTTCAGCTCCGCCTCGACCTGGCGCAGCTCCTCGACCCCCTCGACGGTGCTCACGACTGCGGCAGCGACTCGAGGCGAGCGTGGATGCGCTCGATGTCGGCGTTGGCCGTCGCGAGCCTCGCCTCGATCTTCGCGACCACGTCGGCGGGCGCCTTCGCGGTGAACGCGGTGTTGTTCAACTTGCCCTCGCACTGGGCGCGTTCCTTCTCCGCCACCGCGAGGTCCTTGTTGAGCCGCTTGCGCTCGGCCACCACGTCGATCGTGCCGGACAGGTCCAGCTCGACCTTCACCGCGCCCTTGGGCAGGCCGACCTCCAGCGACGCCGACACCGCGAACTCCTCGCCGGGCTCGGTCATCCTGGTCAGCGTGCGCACCGCGGGCACCTGGTCGAGCAGGTCGACGCAGCACGCGCCGCGCACCTTGCCCGCCACCTTCTGCGCGGGCTTGAGGCCCTGGTCGGAGCGGAACCGGCGGATCTCGGTGACGAGCTTCTTCAAGCCCTCGATCCGGGTCGCCGCCACCGCGTCGCGTTCGCCGCCGGTCGCCTTCGGCCACTCCGCGACCACCAGCGACTCGCCGCCGGTCAGCGTGGTCCACAGGGTTTCGGTGATGAACGGCGTCAACGGGTGCAGCAGCCGCAGGACCACGTCGAGCACGTGCCCGAGCACGGACTGCGTCGCTTCCACCCGACCCTCGGCGATCTGGACCTTGGCCAGCTCCAGGTACCAGTCGCAGAACTCGTCCCACACGAAGTGGTAGAGCCCCTCGGAGAGCTTGCCGAACTGGAACGCCTCGAACTGACCGTCCACATCGGACACCAGCCGGTCGAGCAGGTCCAGGATCCAGCGGTCCGCGTCGGTCAGCTCCTCGCGCGCGGGCAGCGGGCGGGCCACCGTGGCGCCGTTGGCGAGCGCGAACCTGGTGGCGTTCCACAGCTTCGTGGTGAAGTTGCGGGAGCCGGCCGCCCACTCCTCGGCGATGGCCAGGTCCGAACCCGGGTTCGCGCCGCGCAGCAGGGTGAACCGGGTGGCGTCCGCGCCGTAGGCGTCGATCCAGTCCAGCGGGTTGATGCCGTTGCCGCGGGCCTTCGACATCTTCTTGCCGTGCTGGTCGCGGATCAGGCCGTGCAGGAACACGTGGTCGAACGGCTGCTTGCCGTCCATCGCGTACAGGCCGAACATCATCATCCGGACGACCCAGAAGAACAGGATGTCGTAGCCGGTCGACAGCACGCTGGTCGGGTAGAACTTCGCCAGGTCGCTGGTCGCCGTCGGCCAGCCCAGCGTGGAGAACGGCCACAGGCCCGAGGAGAACCACGTGTCGAGCACGTCCTCGTCCTGGGTCCAGCCCTCACCCGGCGGCTCGTCGTCCGGGCCGACGCACATCACCTTGTCGTTGGGGCCGTACCAGACCGGGATCCGGTGGCCCCACCACAGCTGGCGCGAGATGCACCAGTCGTTGAGGTTCTCCACCCAGTCGAAGTAGCGCTTGGCCAGCTCCGGCGGGTGGATCGTGGTGCGCCCGTCGCGCACGGCGGCGGCGGCTTCCCGGGCCAGCGGCTCGACCTTCACCCACCACTGCAACGACAGGCGCGGCTCGATCACCGTGTCGCAGCGCGAGCAGTGGCCCACGCTGTGCTTGTACGGCCGCTTCTCGGCCACGATCCGACCCTGGTCGCGCAGCGCCGCCACGACCGCCGGGCGCGCCTCGAACCGGTCGAGGCCCTCGAAGGGGCCCTTGACCGTGATCACGCCGCGGCCGTCCATGACGGTCAGCGCGGGCAGGTCGTGCCGGCGGCCGATCTCGAAGTCGTTCGGGTCGTGCGCCGGGGTCACCTTGACCGCGCCGGTGCCGAACTTCGGGTCCACGTGCTCGTCGGCCACGACCGGCACGAACCGACCGGTCAGCGGCACCTCCACGTCGGTGCCGATCAGGTGCCGGTACCGCTCGTCCTCCGGGTGCACGGCGATGGCCGTGTCGCCCAGCATGGTCTCGGCGCGGGTGGTGGCCACCACGATGGAGGCCTCGCCCGAGCCGTACCGGATGGACACCAGCTCGCCGTCGTCCTCGGAGTGGTCGACCTCGATGTCGGACAACGCCGTCTGGCAGCGCGGGCACCAGTTGATGATCCGCTCGGCGCGGTAGATCAGGCCGTCGTCGAACAGCTTCTTGAAGATCGTCTGCACGGAGCGGGACAGGCCCTCGTCCATGGTGAAGCGCACCCGCGACCAGTCGACGCCGTCGCCGAGGCGGCGCATCTGGCCGAGGATCCGGCCGCCGACCTCCTCGCGCCACTCCCACACCCGCTCCACGAACTTCTCGCGGCCCAGGTCGTGCCGGGACACGCCCTCGCTCGCGAGCGCGCGCTCCACGGCGGTCTGGGTGGCGATGCCGGCGTGGTCGGTGCCGGGCAGCCAGAGCACCTCGTGACCCTGCATGCGGCGGCGGCGGGACAGCGCGTCCATCACGCTGTGGTTGAGCGCGTGGCCCATGTGCAGGCTGCCGTTGACGTTCGGCGGCGGCAGCACGATGGAGAACGGCGGCTTGTCGCTGTGCGCGTCGGCGGTGAAGTACCCGCGCTCTACCCACCGCTCGTACAGCCCGGCCTCTACCTCGGCCGGGATCCACGCCGACGGGAGTTCGGAACGCTGCGGTGCGGTGGGGGTTTCGGTCACGCGGCGAGTCTACGGAAACCGAGGTGTCGACTTCGAACCAGATACCTGGTAGGGCCGGCTACGCTTAGCCCGATCGTGTCAGGGGGACACGTGTGCCTTGGGGGGCTTGATTCGCCGTGCGCGATTCCGACGTGCGCGACCGGCCGACTGCCGACCCCCGACCCGGCCTCGGCCGCCGACACCGGAACGTTCCAGGGGGAACCGCAGTGCACGAGTTCGACGACCACCCGGACATCAAGGACGAGAAGTGGATCCGGGCGGCGAACCGCCGTGCCCGGAAGGAGATCCGCGCCTCGCGGCGACGAGCGCGGTTGCGGGCGCGCGGCGGCGTCGTGGTGTCGCTGGTCGCCTTGCTGGCCATCGGGGGACTCGGGTACGGGCTGTACCGGCAGGGCGTGTTCGGCGACCTGGCGCTGTCCGAGGCCCTGCCCGACGTCCGCGGGTTCGACCGGGACCACCCGTTCGTCGGCACGCCGGCGGAGAACTGGGCGGACGGCGCGGCGGGCGTCGTCGCGCCGGTGGCCGAGCCGCTCGGCGACTTCGGCGCGGAGGAGGTCGCGGCGGCCTACGAACTGGCGCGCAACGCGGTCGTCACCACCCGGCTGGACCGGCGGGTCGTGCAGGACCACGACGTGGAGCCGGTGCTCGCGCTCTACGCGCCCGCGATCCGGGACGAGGTCAGGGGCTACTTCGACGGCGGGCACGACCGCGAGGCGGGCGGGTACGCGACCCGGGTCGCCGCGGGGCAGCGGCTGCTGCCGGTCGAACCCAAGGCCAAGGGCGCGATGAGCGTGGTCCTGGGCTCCTCGGGCGACCTCCAGGTGCACACCAGCTACGTCTTCGCCTACGCGTTCGACACCGACCGGCCGGTGACCGACCCGATGCAGGTGGTCGTGGTCAGCCGGGTGGACTCGATCTACGCGGTGCGCGGCGGCGACGGCGTGTGGTCGGGTCGCAGCGGCGGGTACACCTACTCGATGGCGTGCAAGGCGGCCGAGCAGGGCTTCCTGGCGCCGTGGATCACCGAGACGAAGGTCGACCTCGACCCGTCCGCCGCGGCCGAGCCCCGGGAGGCGTACTTCGACCCGGCGCACTCGCTGCAAATCGGTGACAGCTGCACCTCATAGGGGGTCACTCGTTCGGACGATTCTGTCCAAGAGTGGCGCCGATCACAATTAACCGTGATCACCCGGTCGCGCCAGGGCGCCCGGTCGGATTCACGGACCCGTGACAACCCCTTGGGGCCCGTGACAGCGGTCCGACCCGCGCCGTGCCCCGCCGGTGGGTCGCGATACCGCCGGTGCGCTCGCGCGGGGCGCGCCGGCGGCGCCGCGAGGGTCACAATGGCGGTCATGGACCGCAAGGCACCCGAGCAGGACATCGACGAAGGCGCTCTGGACGTGGGCACGCCGAAGCGCTGGGCGGCGGGCATCCCCGGCGTGGCCGTGTCGCTCAAGCGCGGCGTGGAGCAGATGGGCGTGACGCGGACCGCGACCACGCTCCGGCTGCTCAACCAGCGCGAGGGCTTCGACTGCCCGGGGTGCGCCTGGCCGGAGCCGCAGGGTCACCGCAAGCTGGCCGAGTTCTGCGAGAACGGCGCCAAGGCGGTGGCCGAGGAGGCGACCAGGCGCCGGGTCGGACCGGAGTTCTTCGCCGCCCACCCGGTGGCCGAGCTGGCCGAGAAGACCGATTACTGGCTGGGACAGCAGGGCCGGCTCACTCACCCGATGGTGCTGCGCGACGGTGGCACGCACTACGAGCCGATCGAGTGGGCCGAGGCGTTCGGGCTGGTCGCGTCCCGGCTCACCGCGCTGGCCTCGCCGGACGAGGCGGTCTTCTACACCTCGGGTCGCACCAGCAACGAGGCCGCGTTCCTCTACCAGCTGCTGGTGCGCTCGTTCGGCACCAACAACCTCCCCGACTGCTCGAACATGTGCCACGAGTCGTCCGGCGCGGCGCTGTCGGAGACCACCGGCATCGGCAAGGGCTCGGTGAGCATCGCCGACTTCGACCGCGCCGACCTGATCGTGGTGGTGGGGCAGAACCCGGGCACCAACCACCCGCGGATGCTCTCCGCGCTGGAGAGCGCCAAGAAGAACGGCGCGAAGATCGTCGCGGTGAACCCGATGCCCGAGGCCGGACTGCTGCGGTTCAAGAACCCGCAGAACGTGCGCGGCCTGATCGGCGCGGGCACCCAGCTGGCCGACGAGTTCCTCCAGATCCGGCTCGGCGGCGACCAGGCGCTGTTCGCCGCGGCAGGCAACCTGCTGCTGTCCTGGGAGGCCGTCGACACCCGGTTCGTCGCCGAGTCCACCGACGGGTTCGCCGACTACGCCGAGCAGGTCCGCAGGCTCGACTGGGACGACGTGGACACCGCCACCGGGCTGCCGCGCGAGCAGGTCGAGAACTTCGCCCGGATGCTGGCCGACTCGGAGCGCACCATCTTCTGCTGGGCCATGGGCCTCACCCAGCACAAGCACTCGGTGCCGACCATCCGCGAGATCGCGAACGTGGCGCTGCTGCGCGGCATGATCGGCAAGCCGGGCGCGGGGCTGTGCCCGGTGCGCGGGCACTCCAACGTGCAGGGCGACCGGACCATGGGCATCTGGGAGAAGATGCCGGAGAAGTTCATGGCCGCCCTGGAGACCGAGTTCGGCATCGAGGTGCCGCGCGAGCACGGCATGGACACGGTCGCGTCGATCCGGGCCATGCGCGACGGCGCGGCGAAGGTGTTCTTCGCGGTGGGCGGCAACTTCGTCTCCGCGACGCCGGACACGCCGGTCACCGAGCGCGCGATGCGGTCGCTCGACCTGACCGTGCACGTGTCCACCAAGCTGAACCGGTCGCACGTCGTGCACGGCCGCACCGCGCTGATCCTGCCCACGCTGGGCCGCACGGAGAGCGACCTCCAGCACTCCGGCGAGCAGTTCGTCACGGTCGAGGACTCGATGTCGGTGGTGCACCGGTCGCGCGGCCGGCTCGCGCCCGCGAGCGACGTGCTGCTGTCCGAGATCTCCATCGTGTGCCGGCTGGCGCGCGCGGTGCTCGGCGCGGCGCACCCGGTGCCGTGGGAGGAGTTCGAGAAGGACTACGACCTGATCCGGGACCGCATCTCCCGGGTGGTGCCGGGCTGCGACGACTACAACGAGCGGGTCCGCCGGCCGGACGGGTTCGTGCTGCCGCACGCGCCGCGCGACGCCCGCGAGTTCACCGGCACCCGCACCGGCAAGGCGCACTTCGCCGCGCACGACCTGACCGTGCTGCGGGTGCCGCCGGGTCGGCTGCTGCTCCAGACCCTGCGCAGCCACGACCAGTACAACACCACGATCTACGGCCTGGACGACCGCTACCGGGGTGTGAAGGACGGTCGCCGGGTGGTGTTCGTGAGCCCGTCCGACCTGGACGACCTCGACCTGCTGGACGGCCAGCACGTCGACCTGGTCAGCGAGTGGCCGGACGACCCGACGGGTGTCACCGAGCGGCGCGCGGAGCGGTTCCGGGTGGTCTCCTACCCCACCGCGCGCGGGTGCGCGGCGGCGTACTTCCCGGAGGCGAACCCGTTGGTGCCGCTGGACTCCACGGCCGACATCTCGGGCACGCCGACGTCCAAGTCGATCGTGGTGCGGCTGGAGCGGCTGCGCGACTAGGCCCGACGCGGCGGGCGGCGCGACCGCGGACACCACCGGTCGCGCCCGCTCCGCCGGTGGTGACGTCCGGTAACGTCGACGGCGGGTCGCGCGAACGACCGGGTAGTCGACGACGGGAACGAACGTGATCACCAGAACCGCCCTCGCGGCCGCGGGCCTGCTGGCACTGGCGGCGTGCACCGCGACACCCGCGCCCACGTCCACGACCTCCGCCGCGCCGAGCGGCACCACCTCCGCGGCGCCGCCCGCCGGCCTGTCCTGCGACAAGGCGCCGGAGGACGTGGTCGGCGCGGCGCTGTCGCTGCGGCTGTCGCACCCGAGGCAAACCGTCGACGGCGACACCGTCACGTGCTCCTACGACGGCGGCGGCGCGGTCACCTCGGTCGTCTTCCGCTCGAAGGTCGACGCGACCGGGTTCGCCAAGGGCAAGCTCGACTACGAGAACAAGAAGCAGAAGGTCACCGACCTGACCGGGCTCGGCGACGAGGCGTACGCGACGACGCTGGGCACCGGCGAGGTCGTGCAGCACACCGTGGTGGCGCGCAAGGGTTCCACCGAGGTCGCGGTCACCTCGGGCGCGAACCAGGAGCAGGAGCGCAAGCTGGTGGCCACGCTGCTCGAAGGGCTCTGAGGCGGCGCGACCGGGTGCGACCGGAACCGGCCGCACCCGTGGGGTTTCCGCCCTCTAGGCGTCCCACCGCACCGCCTGCGGGATCGACGCGGAGTACGTCAGCGACCAGCCCACGACCACACCGCGGTCGTTGATCCCCGTCGCCTCGCCCGCGTCGGCGCCCGGCAGCGCGCCCAGGTCGGTGATGCCGCCCCGGTCCCAGCGCACCGCGTGCGCCGTGCCGCCGACCTCGGCGTGGCCGACGACCACACCGCGGTCGTTGATCCCGGTCGCCCAGGCGGAACCGCCGCCCGGCAGGGTGCCCAGGTCGGTCACCCGGCCGTCCGGCTCCCACAGCTGCGCGTGGATGACCCCGTTGTCCGCGGGCAACACGCGCCCGACCACGGCGCCGCGGTCGTTGATCGCGAGGGCCTCGCTGCCGCCGAAGCCGGGCGGCACGCCCAGGTCGGTGACGGTGCCGTCGGGCGCCCACCGCACCGCGTGGTCGGCACCGGCCAGGCGCGCGGTGCCGGCGACCACACCGTGCCGGTTGACCGCCCTGGCCTCGCCCTCGGCGGCGAGTTCGGTGACGACGCCGCGGCGGTCCCACCTCAGCGCCCGGTGCCCGGCCCGGGGCGCGGACTGCGCGGCGCCGACGACGGTCCCCTCGTCGTTCACCCCGAACGCCCAGGTCGCGGTGTCGGTCGGGCGGCTGCTCGGCAGGGCCCGGACCGAGCCGTCGGCGTCCCACCGGGTCGCCACCTGGTCGAACCTGCCGCCGGCCGTGACGCCGACGGCGGTGCCCCGGTCGTCGACCGCCCAGGCCACGCTCGCGCCGCCGTCGGGCAGGCCGGGCAGCCGGGTGACGCGGCCGTCGGCGTCCCACCGCACCGCGACGCCGGTCCGGTCGTGCTTGCCCCGCGTGCTGCCGACGACCACGCCGGCGTCGTTGATCGCGGCGGCCGTCGCGCCCGGCGCGTCGGGCGGGGTGGTCAACGGCCGGCCGGAGCGCGGCGCGGCCGTCGCGGTGCCGGCGACCAGGGCCGCGCACGCGATCGCGGTCAGGACGGTGGCCGGGATTCCGCGCCACGGGTGTGCTCGCCGCCGCGGCGGCCTTCGATGACGACGCATCGCTGCTCCTTCTCGGATGAGGGCGTCCGGGCATCGAAAGAGCCCACGATTCGCTTGTGCCGCAAGCGTTGTCAAGGAATCGGACCAGTCGAGACGAGCACCCGCCGGCGAGGGTCAGGACCGCTCCAGCACCGCCCGCGCGGCGTTGTGGCCGCCGATGCCGCTGACCCCGCCGCCGCGCCGGGCGCCCGCGCCGCACACGAACAGGTTCGGCTCGTCGGTCTCCACGCCCCAGCGGCCCACGTCGGCGTCGTCCTCGGCGAACGGCCAGGCCAACGCGTCGTGGAAGATGTTGCCGCGCGGCAACCCCAGCTCGCGCTCCAGGTCCAGCGGCGTCCGCGCCTCGACGCACGGCCGGCCGTCCGCGTCCCGCGCCAGGCACTCCTCGACCGGGTCGAGCAGGTGCTCGTCCAAGCCCGCCAGGTACCGGCGCACGAGGTCCGCGCGCAGCCCGTCGTTGTCGGCGTCGAACAGCGCGGCCGGGGTGTGCAGGCCGAACAACGTCAGCGTGTGCCACCCGCGCGCCACCAGGTCCGGCGCCAGGATCGACGGGTCGGTCAGCGTGTGGCAGTACATCTCGGCCGGCAGCACGGACGGGATCACGTCCGCCGCGCTCTGCCGGTAGGCCTCCTCCAGCCGCGAGTAGGACTCGTCCAGGTGCAGCGTGCCGGCGAACGCGACCCTCGGGTCCACTCCGGACCGCAGCCGCGGCAGCCGTTCCAGCACCATGTTCACCTTGACCTGGCACCCCTCGGCGACCGGCCGGACCTCCTTGCCCCGCAACGCGTCCAGCGTCCGGGGCGCGACACCGGCGAGCACGAACCGGGCACCGACCCGCCGCCCGTCGTACCCGACCTCGGCGCGCGTGCCGTCGACGTCCACAGTGGACACCTCGGCCCCGGTCACGACCTCCGCGCCCGCCTCCCGCGCCACCCGCAGCAGCTCGCCGGTCACCGACGCCATGCCGCCCACCGGCACCCGCCACTCGCCGGTCCCGTTGCCCACCAGGTGGTAGAGGAAGCACCGGTTCGCGGCCGGCGACCACAGCGAGGCGTGCGTGCCGATCAACCCGTCCGTGCCGACCACGCCGCGCACCACGTCGTGCGCGAACAGCTCCTCCAGCGACTCGGCCAGCGGCCGCTCGACCACCCGGTCCCACACCTCGGGCTCGACCAGGCCGCGCAGCTCCTCCTTGGCGCGCAGCGGTTCCAGCACGCCGGGCGCGAGCACCCGGGCGAAGGCGGCGATCCCGTCGTACCACCGCGTCCACGCGTCCCACTCGGCGGACGAGCCGGTGAGCCTGCGGAACGACTCGGCGGTCGCCGCGCCGGGCTCGCGTTCCACCAGCAGGTCGCCCTCCGGCGTGTACGACGAGACCGACCGCGACCGCAGGTCCAGCCGCAGTCCCAGGTCCGCGACGATCCGGTCGGGCAGCAGGCTCACCAGGTAGGAGTAGCGCGACAACCGCGCCGGCACCCCGGCGAACGCCTCCTCCGACACCGCCGCGCCGCCCGCGTGCGGCAGCTTCTCCAGCACCAGCACCGACTTGCCGGCCCGGGCCAGGTACGCCGCCGCGACCAGGGCGTTGTGCCCGCCGCCGACCACCACCACGTCGTAGGAGTCCACCCGCGCAAACCTAGCGGCCCGCCGGCGCGCGTGGTGGGGTTCGCGTCGGGATCCCGATCCCCGGCCGCCCGCGCGCCGCGCCTAACCTGGGGTGACGAGAGCACCCGGCTTCGACGAAGGAGTTCACCCATGGGGCGGGTCACCGTGCGTCGCCCAGTGGTCGCCTACTCGCGGGGAGCCCACCGCACGAAGGTGGACTCGCTCGCCGCCGAGGAGCCGCTGGAGCTGAGGGTGGGCGGGCGCGCACTCACCGTGACGATGCGCACACCGGGGCACGACGTGGAGCTGGCACACGGCTTCCTGCTCGGCGAGGGCGTGATCGGCGCGCTCGCCGACGTCTCCGTGGCGCGGTTCTGCGAGGGCACCGGCCCGGACGGGCTCAACACCTACAACGTGCTGGACGTCGCGCTCGCGGACGGCGTGGCCCCGCCCGAGGTGGGTGTCGAGCGCAACTTCTACACGACGTCGTCCTGCGGGGTGTGCGGCAAGGCGTCGCTGGACGCGGTGAAGCTCAAAACCCGCTTCTCCCCCGCCGCCGACCCGGTCCGGGTGTCCGTCGACGTGCTGGCCGGCCTGCCCGACGCGCTGCGCGCCCGGCAGAAGGTGTTCGCCTCCACCGGCGGCCTGCACGCGGCCGCGCTGTTCACCCCGTCGGGCGAACTCCTGGTGGCCCGCGAGGACGTCGGCCGGCACAACGCGGTCGACAAGGTGCTGGGCTGGGCGCTGATGGCCGGCCGGGTGCCACTGGTGGGCGCGGTGCTGATGGTGTCCGGACGGGCGTCCTTCGAGCTCGTGCAGAAGGCCGCGATGGCGGGTGTGCCGGTGCTCGCGGCGGTGTCCGCGCCCTCGTCGCTGGCCGCCGACCTGGCCGACGAGCAGGGCCTGACGCTGGTCGGCTTCCTGCGCGGCGACTCGTTCAACGTCTACACCGGGGCGACGAGAATCGTGGCGTGAAACCACTCGACGGTGTCCTGGTCGTCAGCCTCGAACAAGCCGTGGCGGTGCCCTACGCCACCCGACTCCTGGCCGACCTCGGCGCGCGGGTGGTCAAGGTCGAACGACCGGGCGGCGGCGACTTCGCCCGGCACTACGACACCGCGTGCGGCGAGGTGTCGTCCTACTTCGCCTGGACCAACGTCGGCAAGGAGTCGCTGACGCTGGACCTGAAGCAGCCGTCCGGCCGCGAGGTCCTCGCCCGACTGGTGGACCGCGCCGACGTGGTGCTGTGCAACCTCTCGCCGGGCGCGGCACGTCGACTGGGTGTGGACGCGACGACGCTGCGGGCCTCCCGCCCGACCCTCGTGGTCGGCGAGCTGTCCGGCTACGGCGCCGAGGGCCCGTACGCCGGGCGCAAGGCGTTCGACGCGCTCGTGCAGTCCGAGGCGGGCCTGGTCGAGCTGACCGGCGACGGACCGGTGACGGCGCGGGCGGGCATCTCGGTCGCCGACATCGCCGCCGGCGTGCAGCTGCACGCGGCCGTGCTGGCGGCCCTGCTCCAGCGCGCCCGCACCGGCGAGGGCGCGACGCTGCGGCTGACCCTGTTCGACGCGCTCGCGGAGTGGATGCACCAGCCGATGCTCTACGCCGAGGGCACCGGCGAGGCCGCGCCGCGCACCGGCGCGCACCACCCCAGCATCGCCCCCTACGGCCCGTTCACCTGCTCGGACGGCACGGTGCACCTGGCCGTGCAGAACGACGGCCAGTGGCGCAGGCTGTGCGCCGTGCTGAAGCGGACCGACCTCGCCGACGACCCGCGTTTCACCACCGTGAGCCTGCGCGTGGCGCACCGCCCGGCGCTGCACGCGGAGCTCGACGTCACCCGGTGGCGGGCCGAGGAGCTGCTCGCCGCGCTGGACGCCGCCGACGTGCCCGCCGCGCGCACCCGGAGCGTGGCGCAGCTCACGGAGCACCCGCAGGTCCTCGCGCGCAACCGACGGGCCACCACGACCGTCCCCGGTGGTGGCATCACGCTCCTGAAACCACCGGTGGACTCCACCGCCTGGTCCTGGGACGCCGCGCCGGTGCCCGCTGTGGGCGGGGACACGGAACGGATCCTGGCCTGGCTCGGTTATCCGGAGCGACGGATCGCGGAGTTCCGCGCGAACGCGGTCGTCTGAGCGGAAACGCCGGGCGCCCCGCACGCGATCTGGAGGAGGGGTTTCCGCTGGAGGGGTCGATGATCACCAGGCGCACGGTGCTGGCCGCGCTCGGCGCGAGCGGTGTGGCCGCGGTCGGGGTCGCGGCGACGCTGAACGGCGGCAACGCCCCGTTCGGCGACGCGCTGCGCTCGGTGCTGGGCGTCCTCGGTCCGGTGCCCACGGTCAAGCGCGCCGTCGTCCAGGTCGACCGGGTGCGCTCGAAGTACCGGGGCCGGGAGATCGACCTGCTCACCCTCGTGCCGCCGGGCGTGCCGACGCGGGGGCTGCCGATGGCCGTGCTGCTGCACGGCCTGCACGGCAGCGCCCGCTACGCCGCCGTGGCGAACCTGCCCGAGGCCCTGGTCAGCGCCGTCGACCGGAAGGCGGTGCCCGCGTTCGGGTTCGTCGCGATCGACGGCGGCGACAACTACTGGCACGAGAACCACCCCGGCGACGACCCCATGGGCGCCCTGCTGGAGGAGGTGCCCGGCTGGCTCGCCGAACGCGGGTTCGGCCCGGTCTTCGGCTGCGCGGGCGTGTCCATGGGCGGTTTCGGCGCCCTGCTCTACGGCCGCCGCCGCTGGGAGCGCCACGAGAAGACCACGGCCATCGCCGCGGTGTCACCCGGCCTGATCACCACGTGGCCGGAGATGAACAAGCGGGACGCGTTCCGCAGCGCCGAGCAGTGGGCCTCGCTGGACCCGTTGCGCAACCTGGACAAGCTCGGCGACGCCCCGATCGGGGTGTGGATCGGCGACCACGACAAGTTCATCGAGGGCACCCGCAGGTTCATCGCCGCCGCCAAGCCCGCCGTGGCCTCCGTGCTGCCGGGCGGCCACGACGACGCGTTCTGGCGCAAGATCACCGGCGACGTCGTGCGGTTCCTCGGCAAGCGGGTCCCGGTCAGCGCGGGGTGAGCGGCACCCGGTCGCTGCGCACCCACTTGAGCACCGCGCTCCACGGGCCGTAGTCCGAGTCCACGTTCAGGTGGCGGCCGCCCACGATCACGTCCACGTCCACCCGCAGCGCCTCGGCCAGTTCCTTGCCCTTCGCCAACGAGCAGTACGGGTCGCCCTCGCCCAGCACCAGCCGGGTGGACGCGGCGGCGCCGAGCACGGTCGCCGGGCTCGTCACGGGGTGCAGGAAGTCCGCGATCAGCGGCTCGTCGGCGAAGTCCGGCGCCGGCGGCGCGACCAGCAGCACCCGGTCCACCCGCAGCGCCGGGTCGAACTCCCCCGCCGCGTGGTGCAGCCACAGCAGGCACGCCAACGAGTGCGCCACGACCACCCGTTCGGCGGACGTGGGCATGGCCGCGAGGTGCGCGCGCAGCCCGGCCAGCCACACCGCCAGGTCCGGCGCGTCGGGCGAGGGGAACTCCGGCAGGTCGACCAGACCGCCGTGGTGGGCCAGCTCCCCGGCCAGCCAGTTCTGCCAGTGCGTGGGACCCGAGCCGTTGAGGCCGTGCAGGATCAGCGTGTAGGGCAACGACATGTGCTGTGGATACACCACCGGCCGCCCCGCGTGCTGCGGGACGGCCGGTGGCGAAGAACTCAGGCCGACTTCTCGCGGCGCTCGCGACGGCTGGGCTGCCGGGCGACGATCGTCGGGTTCACGTTCTCCTTGACCGTCTGCTCGGTGATCACGACCTTCGCCACGTCCGTGCGGCTGGGGATGTCGTACATCACCGGGAGGAGGACCTCCTCCATGATCGCCCGCAGGCCGCGCGCACCGGTACCGCGCAGGATCGCCTGGTCGGCGACGGCCTCCATGGCGGTCTTGGTGAACTCGAGCTCCACGCCGTCCATCTCGAACAGCTTCTGGTACTGCTTGACCAGCGCGTTCTTCGGCTCGGTGAGGATGCGGACGAGCGATTCCTTGTCCAGGTTGGTGACGCTCGCGACCATCGGCAAGCGGCCGATGAACTCGGGGATCAACCCGAACTTGATCAGGTCCTCGGGCATCGAGTCGGCGAAGTAGTCCGCCGCGTCGACCTCGGCCTTGGTGCGCACCTCGGCGCCGAAGCCGAGCCCGCGCTTGCCCACGCGGTCCTGGATGATCTTCTCCAGGCCGGCGAAGGCACCCGCCACGATGAACAGCACGTTCGTCGTGTCGATCTGGATGAACTCCTGGTGCGGGTGCTTGCGGCCACCCTGCGGCGGCACCGACGCGGTGGTGCCCTCCAGGATCTTCAGCAGTGCCTGCTGCACGCCCTCGCCCGACACATCGCGGGTGATCGACGGGTTTTCACTCTTTCGAGCGATCTTGTCGACCTCGTCGATGTAGATGATCCCGGTCTCGGCGCGCTTCACGTCGTAGTCCGCGGCCTGGATCAGCTTGAGCAGGATGTTCTCGACGTCCTCGCCGACGTACCCCGCCTCGGTGAGCGCCGTGGCGTCCGCGATCGCGAACGGCACGTTCAGCATCTTGGCGAGCGTCTGGGCCAGGTAGGTCTTGCCGCAACCCGTCGGGCCGAGCATGAGGATGTTCGACTTGGCGAGTTCCACGCCGTCGTCGCGCCCCTCGCGCCCGCGGTCGCCCGCCTGGATGCGCTTGTAGTGGTTGTAGACCGCCACCGAGAGAGTGCGCTTGGCCTCGTTCTGGCCGATCACGTACTGGTCGAGGAACTCGTGGATCTCGGCGGGCTTGGGAAGCTCGTCGAGCTTGACGTCACCGGCCTCCGCGAGCTCTTCCTCGATGATCTCGTTGCAGAGGTCGATGCACTCATCGCAGATGTACACACCGGGACCGGCGATGAGTTTTTTCACCTGCTTCTGGCTCTTGCCGCAGAAAGAGCACTTCAGCAGGTCGCCGCCGTCACCGATACGCGCCATGACCGCTGACCTCTGTCCCCTCCGGCACGCGTCCTGGTGACGGGTGCCTGACTGCTTGGTTGGCGAGTGCCCGCTGGGTGCGGGGTCCGCCCGTTCCCCTCGACGGTACCTGCCCTACCCGCATGTGCGGGAGGACCAGCGTGCCCCCGACACGTCGAGCCTGCCCGGAACCCCTGGTCGGCTCGGCGTGTCGGACGCCACCGGCGAGCTACTTGGCGGAAAGCTTCCGGTACGGCAGGACGGTGTCCACGATGCCGTACTCCTGGGCCTCCGCCGCGGTGAGGATCTTGTCGCGCTCGATGTCCGTGCGCACCTGCTCGGGGGTCTTCGCGGTGTGCTTGGCCAGCGTCGACTCCAGCAGCCGGCGGACCCGCTGGATCTCGTTCGACTGGATCTCCAGGTCGGAGACCTGGCCGTAGACGCCCTCGGTCGCGGGCTGGTGGATCAGGATCCGCGAGTTCGGCAGCGCGTGGCGCTTGCCGGGCGTGCCGGCGGCCAGCAGGACCGCGGCGGCCGAGGCCGCCTGCCCGAGGCAGTAGGTCTGGATGTCCGGGCGGACGAACTGCATGGTGTCGTAGATGGCCATCAGCGAGGTGAACGAGCCACCCGGCGAGTTGATGTACATCAGGATGTCGCGGTCGGGGTCCTCGGACTCCAGCACGAGCAGCTGGGCCATCACGTCGTTGGCCGAGGCGTCGTCCACCTGCACGCCGAGGAAGATGATGCGCTCCTCGAACAGCTTGTTGTACGGGTTCGACTCCTTGATGCCGTAGCTGGTGCGCTCGACGAAGGACGGCAGCACGTACCGGGACTGCGGCGCGTGGAACTGGCTCACTTGATCTCTCCTGGTCCTGTGCTAGCCGGCTAGTTGGTCGCGGCCTGGCTGGCCCGGGTGATGACCTTGTCCACGAAGCCGTACTCCAGGGCTTCCTGGGCGGTGAACCAGCGGTCGCGGTCCGAGTCGGCCACGATGCGCTCGACCGGCTGACCGGTGTGCTGCGCGATCAGCTCGGCCATCTCGTGCTTGGTCCGGGTGAGCATGTCCGCCTGGATGGCGATGTCCGCGGCCGTGCCGCCGACGCCCGCCGAGGGCTGGTGCATGAGGATGCGCGCGTGCGGGAGCGCGTGCCGCTTGCCGGGCGTGCCCGCGGAGAGCAGGAACTGCCCCATCGAGGCGGCCAGGCCCATCGCGAAGGTGGCCACGTCCGGCTCGATGAGCTGCATCGTGTCGAAGATCGCCATGCCCGCGGTCACCGAACCGCCGGGCGAGTTGATGTAGAGCGTGATGTCCTTCTCGGGGTCTTCCGCCGCGAGGAGGAGCAACTGCGCGGTGATCTGGTTGGCGATGCCCTCTTCGACCTGCGACCCCAGCACGATGATCCGCTCTCGGAGCAGGCGCTCGTAGACCGAGTCGTTGAGGTTCATCCCCGAGGACGACCGCATCTCGGGCGTCGGGAAGGAGTGCTGCGTCACGTCTGCCTGCCTAACTGTGCCGAAAAGAGTCTCGTAGCAACGACCTTAACGAAGGCGGGCGGCGTCGCCTTCCCGACACCGCCCGCGTTCGCTCAGGGCTTCACTCTTCCGTCGCGGATTCCTCAGTGGACGGCGTTTCGCCGAAAAGCTCGTCCAGGTCCAGCTCCTCGCCGGCCGAGTCGAGCACCTTCGCCTGGCGCACGACCGAGGCCAGCGCCTTGCCGCGGCGCACGTCCGCGAAGATCGCGCCCAGCTGGCCGGACTGCTGCGCCCGCTCGACGTACTCGTTCGGGCTGATGCCGAACCGCTGCGCCTGGTAGATGATCCGCTCGGTCAGCTCGGCGTCGCTCACGGTCAGCTGCTCGGCGTCGGCGATGGCGTCGAGCACCAGCTGCGTCCGGACGGCCTGCTCGGCCGCCGTGCGCACCTCGGCGTCGAACTCCTCCTTGGTCTGACCCTGCTCGGTCAGCCACTCGGCGAAGCGCGCCTCGTCGTGGTCGAACGCGTGCACGGCGTCGTGCGCCCGCGCGTCGACCTCGCCCTGCACGACGGCCTCGGGCAGCGGCACCTCGACGCTGTCGAGCAGCGCCTCGAGCACCTTGTCCCGGGCCTGGACGCCCTGCTGCATCTTCTTCACCCGGCCGAGGCGGACCCGGAGGTCGGCCTTCAGCTCGTCCAGGGTGTCGAACTCGCTCGCGAGCTGGGCGAACTCGTCGTCCAGCTCGGGCAGCTGACGCTCCTTGACCGTGTTCAGCACGACGGTCACCTCGGCGTCGCGGCCCTCGTGCTCACCCGCGACCAGCGTGCTGGTGAAGGTGCGGGACTCGCCCTCGGAGGCGCCGACGAGCGCGTCGTCGATGCCCTCCACGAGCTGGCCGGAGCCGATCTCGTAGGACAGGCCGGAGGTCTTGGCCTCCTCGACCTCGGCGCCGTCCACCGTGGCGGACAGGTCCACCACGACGAAGTCGCCGGTCTGCGCCGGGCGCTGGACGCCGGTCAGCGTGCCGAAGCGGGCGCGCAGCTCGTCCAGCTGGGTGGTGACGTCCTCGTCGGTGACCTCCTGGTCGTCGACGGTGACGGTCAGCTCGCCGAAGGCGGGCACGGTGATCTCGGGGCGGATGTCGACCTCGGCGGTGAACGCCAGCGCCTCGCCGTCCTCGATCTTGGTGACCTCGAACTCGGGGCGGCCCAGGGTGCGCAGCTCGCCGGAGTTCACCGCCTCCAGGTACTTGGCGGGCACGGCCTCCTGGACGACCTCGTCCAGGACGGGCGCGCGGCCGATGCGGCTCTCCAGGACCTTCGCGGGCGCCTTGCCGGGGCGGAAGCCGGGGATGCGGACCTGCTTGGCCAGCTTGCGGTACGCGCGGTCGAAGTCCGACTTGAGCTCGTCGAACGGCACCTCGACGTTGATCCGGACCCGCGTCGGGCTCAGGTGCTCGACGGTGCTCTTCAACGTGGTCTCCTCGTTGGGGCAGGACGTGCGGAACACCCCGAACGTCGTGGTGGACGTCGGGATTCCGGACGAGTCTAGGCGGTCCCCGATCCCGGGGCGGGCTTGCCCCCGTGCCGGGCGGTGGGCGACGGGCGTGACGGCGTTCCATTACCGAGAGTATTCACAATTCACTCTATTTTTCTCAGCTTTCGCGAATGTGCGTCACCCGTCTGCGAGCGTGGTCGGCGCGAATGCACCCCTCAATCCCCTCGACGGGCATTTGAGGGGTCCGGCCCGCAGGCCTCCCTGGGTCACTCGCGCGAGGGACTCCGACGGCGGGCGGCGCCGGCCGGGTAGCCATAGGAGGTTCGGATGTCTGCACGTCACCGCAGTGGTGCCGGACGTGGCGCGGCGGTTAACGTGAAGGAGATACGCGTGCCGCCGTCGGGGGCGAGTCGGCGGCACCCGTTCCGCCCAACGGACCACTCAGCGCCACGATTGCTGGTCCGTTCGAGTGAACGAGACGGTTGCTGACTCTCGGAAGTCGATGATCACTCACCGGAGCCGTCCTGACATCCTGTAACACGGATGCCGCAACGACGACTTACGTTCGGCGACCGTGCACCGGAGGGGGTTGGTCACAAGGGGTGAATTGAGGCCGTTTGGAGTAGCCTCCGACAGAAAAGTTTCACTTGTCGAGATGACTCCACTCGCCGTAGTCCATTAGTGTGGGTTTCAGGTAGCGTGACGCCCGGACCTGCATCGCTGAGCCATGAAATAAATTCCAAAGTTGCCGGACGTTCTGGGGGGTCAAGCAGCGGACGCAACCGGCAACCAGGACCAGAGGAACGAGCGAGACAATGTCATCGAGCTTCTTAACCACCTACCAGACAAGGTGCCGATGACCCGATGAGAGCCATTCCGCCGCTGCCCAGCACCAATCCAGGACCCGAACCGGCCGCCGGCTCGGAACACGATCCCGTCGGTCCGCGACAGGTTCTGGCAGCACAACGCAACCATCGGGTTACACCCCACACGGCCGCGCGGCGATGTTGACCACGGACCGGCTGCTCACCAGCAGCTAGACCAACTTTGCCGCCACGCACGACGGAAACCACGACGCCGTCCCACACCGGCCTCTCGTGGATCACTTTCACGCACCGTTGGGGAGCTCCATGGAGACGCGTCAGCTTTTGGCGTTCACAACTGTGGTTCAAACGGGCAGTTTCACCAAGGCAGCAGCCACCCTGAATTGCTCGCAGCCCACTATAACCACGAGGATAAAAGCACTCGAGGAGACCCTCGGCGTGCCCCTGTTCAGACGACTGCCCCGAGGCATTCAGATGACCTCGGCGGGGGTCGAACTACTACCGTTCGCGCGGAACATCATCACCCTGACCGACAAGGCCAGGAAAGCGATCACGATGAACGGCGAACCGCACGGCAAGCTGGTGATCGGGAGCGCGCAGAGCCTGACCGACTACCGTCTGCTACCACTGATCGAGTACATGTGCTGGCGCTACCCGAGCGTCCAGATCTCACTGCACTCGCGCAACACGCAGACGAACCTGGCGTCGGTCCGCGAAGGCCGGTTGGACTGCACGTTCTTCATCGGTTCGATCGAGCCCCGGGAGGGGCTGGAGACGACCGTGCTGTGCCCGGAGCCACTGGTCATGGTCGCCGGGCCGACCCACGCCCTCACCAGGCGTTCGGTGATCACCGAGGACGAGCTGCGCGGGAGCACGCTCATCCGGGCCGAGAACGGCGCGAGCTACTACGAGCACTTCGAGCAGGCACTGGGGTTGCAGGACGCCGAGTCGAGGTCGCCGGTGCTGGCACTGGACTCGATCGACGCCGCGAAGCGCGCGGTCGCCTCCGGCTTGGGGATTTCACTGGTCCCCGAGGTGACGGTGGCCGCCGAGCTGGCCGACGGCAGGCTGTGCAGACTGCCGTGGGTGCCGCCGTTCCGGGTGTACACCCAGTTCGCGTGGCGACAGGACAACGCCACCAACCCGTCGGTCACCGCACTGGTGTCGGCCGCGGCTCAGGTGGTCAGCGAACAGGTGGCCGCACCGGCGTGACACTGGGGATGCCGTTCTTGAGCGCCCATGGCGCGGTGTGCTCAAGAACGGCGCGCTGGACGAGCGGGCCGTGGCCCCCGGGAAGGGGGCCACAGCAGACCGTCGGGGCGACAGGATTTGAACCTGCGACCCCCCGCTCCCAAAGCGGGTGCGCTACCAAGCTGCGCCACGCCCCGGTCGACAAGAGCTTACCGCGACCGGCTAAACTACCGACGCGCCCACCCCGGTGGCCGCGCGCGGGTGTAGCTCAATGGTAGAGCCCCAGCCTTCCAAGCTGGTCATGCGGGTTCGATTCCCGTCACCCGCTCTCGCCTCCCCTCGCTGGTAGAACGCCTTCCGACCGTCCCTTGTGGACGGTTTTGTGCTTTCACCGGCCTGCGCGCCCTCGTCACACCCCCGGGCCGTTCCCGACAACCACACTGTCGGGTGTACGCACCAGCTTGAGTGTGCGCCCAACGCTCCGCTACGCTTGACGGGCCGGAATCCTCGTCGTCCTGGGAAGAGAACGCGGACGCCGGTCGATGGAGTCGTCGGGGGCAGGTCCCGTCCCGCCAGGATCCTCGGATCCGCCCCCGCGATTCGCCGTCCGGTCGGGGACCAGGCTTCAGGCAGCGCGCGTAAGTCCACTGTGGACAGTAGCGGTCTTGGCCTGCGGTGGCATCACGGGGTGGGTGCGAGCGTGTGTGTCCATTGTGGATTCATTCGGTGTGCGGGGAGGGTCGGCGGGTTTCGGGAGAGCGCGGTGGGCGCACATCATGGGGTATGCGACTCGATCAGATCGTGGTGGATTCACTCGAACCCGGTGCGCTCGCGCGGTTCTGGGCGGAGCTGTTGGGCGGGGTGGCGGTGGAGCGGGAGGACGGGTGGGCCCAGGTGCGGGCCGACGGGTTTCCCGTGTTGGCGTTCCAGCCCGTTCCCGAGGGGAAGGGGGTCAAGAACCGGCTGCACCTGGACGTGTTCGCCGATGACGTGCGCGCGGCCACCGCGTCGGCGGCCCGGTTGGGCGCCGTGGTGGTCGGGGGGTTGCAGGTCGACGAGCACGGGACGTTCCAGGTGTTGCGGGATCCGCAGGGGAACGAGTTCTGCTTCGTGGACGGCTGACCCCGGGATTACTTCGACCAGGTCAGGGACGCTCGCCACAGGGCCTCGCCGAAGCGGACCGCCAGCAGGACCATGAGGAAGCCGATGCCGAAGGTCACCAGGCATCTCGCGGCCAGCCGCACTTTCGTCATCGCCACAGTGTGCGCTTCGGGCAGCGGTCGCGGGGGTGGAACCGGTGCGTCCGGACGGGGGACGCGAAGGGCGGCTGCCCGGGGGGAAACCCGGTCGCGCGCGGGCCGGCGGCGGCGTATGAAGCTGGACTCATGGGGTTCACCGTCCGCACGCTCACGTCCGACGACTTCGACGCCTTCCAGCGGCTCGTCACCGCGTCGTTCCTCGCCGACCCCCGTCCCGGCGAGATCGCGCGGTGGCGGGCGGTATTCGCGCCCGAGCGGCACCACGGGGTGTTCGAAGGCGACGAGATGATCGGCGGGGCGGGGGTGCTGCCGCGGCGGATGACGTTGCCCGAGGCACGGCCCGTGCCGGTCGCCGCGGTGACGTCGGTCGGGGTCAAGCCCGGGCACCACCGGCGCGGCGTCGGCACGGCGTTGATGCGCGGGCAGTTGCACGACCTGCACGAGCACCACGAGCCGGTCGCGGCGCTGTGGGCGTCCGAGGCCGGCATCTACGACCGGTTCGGGTACGGGTCCGCCGCCGAGGTGGCCCGGTTCGAGATCCCGCGCGGGGCGGCGTTCCGGCGCGGGGTGGACACCGGGTCGGACCGGCCGCGCGAGGTGCCGCGGGACGAGGCGATGCCGCTCGTCACGGAGGTCTACGAGCGGGTCCGGACGACCCGGACCGGGTGGCTCGACCGCTCGGCCGGCGACTGGGAGGTCGCGTTCGGCGACGACGAGGCCGACCGGCACGGCGCGAGCGCGCTGCGCTGGGTGGTGCTGCCCGACGGCTACGCGGTCTACCGGGTCAAGGGCGACTGGACCGACCGGGGCCCGCGGCACTGGCTGGAGGTCGTGGAGCTCACCGCGGCCGACGACGTCACGTTCGCCGCGCTCTACCGGTACCTGCTCGACCTGGACCTGGTGGGCGAGATCACCTTCCGGACCGCCTCCGACGACCCCGCGCCCCACCTGCTGACCGACCCGCGCGCGGTCCGCCGGCAGCGCGGCGACTCGCTGTGGGTGCGACTGGTCGACGTGGACCGCGCGCTGCCGCTGCGCCACTACGCCTCCGACGCGGACGCCGTGCTCCAGGTGCGGGACCCGCTGTGCCCGTGGAACGAGGGCCGGTGGCGGTTCACCGCCCGGGGCGGCGAGGCGGTCGCGCGGCGGGCGGACGGCGACGCGGACCTGGTGCTCGACGTGCAGGCGCTCGGCGCGGCGTTCCTCGGCGGCACGCGGCTGACCACGATGGCCCGCGCACAACGGGTGCGTGAGGTCACACCGGGTGTGCTCGAGACCTTGTCACGCGCGTTCGTCGGCGACCACGACCCCCACTGCCCGGAGGTGTTCTGACCGGTTCCGGGAACCTCGACCGGTCCGGGGCCGTTGTCCGGTCAAGCAGGCGGCACCGTGCCGCCGCGACAGCCGGGAGGATCCCATGGGCACCGCCGTGGTGCTGCTCGTGCTGCTCGTCGTGGTGGTCGGCGGCGGCTTGTTCTTCGCGAAGACCAGGGCCGCGGCCAGGCAGCGGGAGCTGGAGGACGCCCAGGCCGACGCGCGCCGCTGGGTCGAGCGGCTCGGCGGCCAGGTGATGAACCTGACCGGCACCGACGTGGCCTCGCAGCAGGCGATGGCCGACGCGTCCGAGCGGTTCACCGCCGCCGGGTCGCAGATGGAGCAGGCCCGCACGATCGAGCAGACCCGCCTCGTGACGAGGACCGCGATGGAGGGCCTGTACTACGTGCGCGCGGCGCGGACCGCGATGGGCCTCGACCCCGGTCCCGAGCTGCCGGACCTCGACGGTCGGGCGCGCGCGGGCACGGTCACCGAGGACCGCAAGGTCGACGTCGAGGGTCACGCCTACGAGGCGTCGCCCCGGCCGGGCTCGAACACCCCGCACTACTACCCCGGCGGCATGGTCGCCGGACGCCCGGTGCCGCAGGGTTGGTACAGCGAGCCCTGGTGGAAGCCCGCGCTGGTCGCGGGCGCCTGGGGCGTCGGGTCGTTCCTGCTGATGGACGCGATGTTCTCGGGCATGCACGGCGTCTCGCCGGACGCCCTGAACGCCGCCTACGCGGACGGCTACTCCGACGGCGCGGGCGCCGACGGTGGTGACGCCGGAGGCGATTACGGCGGCGACGCGGGCGGTGGCGACGGCGGCGGCGACTGGGGTGGCGGGGACTTCGGCGGCGGCGATTTCGGCGGCGGGGACTTCGGCGGGTTCGACTTCTGACCGACCGCCGTCACCCGGCCTGGCACGTGGGACACCAGAAGAGGTTGCGGCCGGCCAGTTCGGCGGCCGCGACCGGTGTCCCGCACAGCAGGCACGGCATCCCGGTCCGCCGGTACACGTAGACCTCGCCGCCGTGCCGGTCCTCGCGCGGCGCGCGGCCGGTCGCCTCGGGCAGGTGCTCGGGCCGCACGGTGTCGATCCGCCCGACCTTCACCCCGTCGCGCATCAGCAGCACCAGATCCGCCCACAGCGCGTCCCACAGCTCCCGCGTGACCCTGTTGCCCGGCGTCGTGGGGTGGACACCGTGCCGGAACAGGACTTCGGCCCGGTACACGTTCCCGACGCCCGCGAGCACCGACTGGTCCATCAGCAGCACGGCCAGCGACTGCCTCGACCGCGAGACCCGCTCGTACGCCAGGTCCGGCCGGGCGTCGCGGCGCAGCGGGTCCGGGCCGAGCCGGGCCTTGAGCGCCTTCACCTCGACGTCGGTCAGCACCTCGCACCGCGTCGGCCCGCGCAGGTCCGTCCAATGCGTCGGACCGACCAGCCGCATCCGCACCTGCCCGACCGGCGCGAGCACCGGCACCTCGGCCTCGCTGAACGTCCCGTACAGGCCCAGGTGGACGTGCACGGTCGTGTCCGGACCGTAGAAGTGCAGCAGGTGCTTGCCGTACGCCTCGGCCCGCACGAACACCCGGCCGTCCACGGCCTCCGCGGCGAACCGCCCCTGCGGACTGGACACCCGGACCACCGCGCCCTTGTAGCGGCGCTGGTGCAACCGGGCGAGCCGGTGCAGCGTGTGCCCCTCAGGCATACGGCACCACCGTCGCGAGGTGGATCCGCAGCGACCGGCCGGAGTCGCGGCGCAGCAGCCGACGGGCCAGCGGCACGGCCCGCTCCCGGTCGTGCCGCGCCAGCGCGGTGACCAGGTCGGCGAGCTGGAGCGGCAACGGCGACGTCTCGGCCGCCCGGTCCACCAGCACCGCGATGTCGTCAGCGAACTCCGGCCCCGCCACCGCGTGCGCCAACTCCCACCCGAACGCCAGCACGTCCGCCCGGTCCAGCAGCGCCCGGAGTGCCGCCACCCGCGCCCGCTCGTCCTCGCCCTCGGTGAACGCCCGGCCCTCCCCCACCGCGCCGGCGACGGTCGCGAACGTGGTGTCCCGGCCGTCCTCGGCCAGCATCCCGAACCACGGCGACCCCTCGCCGAGCCCGGCCAGCCCGGTGATCAACCCGTACACCGGGCCGTGCCCCCACGCGGCGAGCGCCACCACGGCGAGGAACCGGTGGTAGCGCTCGGCTCCGGCGTCCTCCAGCACCGCGCGCAACGCGGGGATCCGGTCGCGGTAGCCGGGGTGGGCCACCGCGCCGTCGATCACCACGTGCGGGTCGGCGTGGTAGGCGCCGTCGACGTCCTTGAACAGCAGCTCGCGGATCATCAGGGGAGCTTCGGAGCCTCGCCGGTCCGCTCGTACTCGGCCAGGATCGCGATCCTGCGGGCGTGCCGCGGCTGGTCGGAGAACGGCGTCGCGAGGAACGCGTCCACGATCGCCGCGGCCTCGTCGGCGGTGTGCATGCGCGCGCCGACGCCGATCAGCCGGGCGTCGTTGTGCTCGCGGGCGAGCGTCGCGGTCTCCACGTTGTAGGCCAGCGCGGCCCGCGCGCCGGGCACCTTGTTCGCGGCGATCTGCTCGCCGTTGCCCGAACCGCCGATGACCACGCCGAGGCTGCCCTCGTCGGCCACCACGCGCCGGGCCGCCTCGATGCAGAACGGCGGGTAGTCGTCCTCGGCGTCGTAGACCGAGGGGCCGACGTCGACCACCTCGTGTCCCGCTCGGGTGAGGTGCTCGGCGAGGTGGGCCTTCAGCTCGAAGCCCGCGTGGTCGGATCCCAGGTAAACGCGCACGTCCGGGAAGTCTGCCATCCTTGGCCGGGTGTTCGGACAAGAGGGCTACCAGCTCAGGCTGGAATGGGGTGGCGAAGGGGTGTCCGCGCTCGGTGGTCTGTGCGCGGTGCTCGTGGTCGTCGACGTGCTGTCGTTCAGCACCGCGGTGGACATCGTGGTGGCACGGGGCGGCGCGGTGAGACCCGTGCGGTGGACCGACCGGGAGCGCGCCGCGAAGCCGGCCGACCCGTCGTGGTCCCTGCGCCCGTCGTCACTGGTGGACTTCCCGGCGGGCGCGCTGGTCGACCTGCCCTCGCCCAACGGCGCGACCCTGTGCGACGCGGCCGCGGCCACCGGCTCCCACGTGCTGGCCGGCTGCCTGCGCAACGCCCAGGCGGTCGCGTCCGCCGCGCGCACCCTCGCCGCGGGCGCGCCGATCGGCGTCATCGCCGGCGGCGAACGCTGGGGAATCGACCTGTACAGCCCCAAATCCGCCCACTTCGGCCCATTGCGGCCCAGCGCCGAGGACCAGGTGGGCGCCGGCGCCGTCGTCGCCGCGCTCCTGGGCTACGGCAGCGCCTCGGTGGAGGCCACCCTGGCCGCCGAGATGTTCGCCCGCTCCTCGGTGCCGGACGTGGTCGCGGGTTGCGTCTCCGGCCGCGAGCTGATCGCCGCCGGCCACGCGGGCGACGTGGACCTGGCTTCCCAGGTGAACGTCAGCACCGCCGTGCCACGCCTGGTGGACGGGGTCCTGCGCGGATGATCGCCGGTGTGGACGGCACCCCCGGCGGCTGGGTCGTGGCACTGGTCGAGGGCAGGACGTCGGTCACCTGGCACGTGGTGCCGCACGCGCGCGACGTGCTGGAGGTGACCGCCGGGTGCGCGGCCGTGGGCGTGGACATGGCGCTGCGCTCACCGGAAACCGGGTACCGCGCCTCCGACGTCGCGGCGCGCGAACTGCTGGGCGCGGCGCGCTCGTCGATGTTCATGGCGCCGATCGCGGCCGTGCTGGCGTGCGAGACCTACGAGGAGGCGTGCGCCGTGTCGCGCGCGTCGCACGGCAAGGCGATCAGCAAGCAGTCGTGGTTCATCGTGCCGAAGATGCGCGAGTGGCGGCTGCCGCTGCCGGCGCGCGTGGTCGAGGTGCACCCGGAGACGACGTTCCGCCACCTCGACCCCCGCGTCACCGACGGCAAGCGCACCGCCCGCGGCGTCGGCCAGCGGATCGCGGCGTTGCAGGCGTTCGTGGACGTGCCGACCGCGGTGGCGGACCTGCCGAAGGGGCCGTCGACCGACGACGTGCTGGACGCCCTGGCCGCCGCGTGGTCCGCACACCGGTGGCACGCGGGCGAATCGCGGTCGCTCGGCGACCCGCCCGCGGTGATCGAGGTGTAGCCGCCGGTCAGCGCTGGATCGACTTCACCTCGGTGAACTCGTCCACCCCGAACCGGCCGAACTCCCGACCGTTGCCGGACTGCCGGTAGCCGCCGAAGGGCGCGGCGGTGTTGAACGCGGCGCCGTTGACGTCGACCTGACCGCTGCGCAGACGCCTGGCCACGCGCAGGGCGCGGTCGTCGTCGGCGGAGAAGACCGCGCCGCCCAGCCCGTACACCGTCGAGTTGGCGATGCGGACCGCGTCGTCCTCGTCCGCGTAGGGCAGCACTGCCAGCACCGGCCCGAAGATCTCCTCCTGGGCGATCGCCAGGTCCGGGCGCACGTCGCCGAACACCGTGGGCGCGACGAAGTACCCGCGCTCCACCGGCTTGTCGACGCCGCCGAACGCGAGCGTGGCGCCCTCCGCGACCCCGCGCCGGATGTGGTCGAGCACCCGGTCCCGCTGCGCCGCGGACACCGCCGGGCCGAGCCGGGTGGACGCCAGCGCCGGATCGCCCGGCTGGTGCCGGGCGGCGGCCGCGACCGCCATCTCCACCGCCTCGTCGTGCCGCCCCGCGGGCACCAGCAACCGGGTCCAGGCGCTGCACGCCTGCCCGTTGTTCATGAACGCGTTGGCCACCCCGATCTTCACCGCCCGCCCGAGATCGGCGTCGTCCAGCACCACGTTGGCCGACTTGCCGCCCAGCTCCAGCGCGACCCGCTTGACCGTCTCCGCGGCCAGCACCGACACCCGCCGGCCCGCCCGCGTCGACCCGGTGAACGACACCATGTCGACCATCGGGTGCGACACCAGCGCCTCGCCCACCACCGAGCCGGCGCCGTGCACGACCTCGACCACCCCGGAGGGCACCCCGGCCGCCGTCAGCACCTCGGCGAACAGGTCCGCGGTCAGCGGCGCGAGTTCGCTCGGCTTGAGCACGACCACGTTCCCGGCGGCCAGGGCGGGCACCACCTTGGCGACCATCTGCTGCAACGGGAAGTTCCACGGCGTGATCGCCGCGACCACCCCGACCGGCTCGCGCAGCACCAGCGAGTGCCCGATCTCCTCGCCGTCGAAGTACCCGTCCGCCACCACGTCCGCGACCCCGCGGGCGATCCCGACGGGGTTGGGCACCTGCACCCTGGTGGCGAACGTGATCGGCGTGCCCATCTCGGTGGTCATCGTCCGGGCCAGCTCGTCGGCCCGGGCGGCGATGCCGTCCGCGACCGCCCGCACCACCGCGACCCGTTCGGCCACCGGCGTCGCGGCCCACCCCGGGAACGCCGCTACAGCCCGGGTCACCGCCGCGTCCACCAGCCCGGGCGTGGCCGACGGCAGCGTGGCGACGACCTCCTCGGTGGTCGGGTTGACGACCTCGATCATGACCACTCCCGAAGTTGTGACACCTGAACGTCAATTCAGGCCAAGAGTGTCACAACTCGGGCGCCGCGGCCAGGAACGCGTCGAGGACGCCGTCCCCGATCTTGATCGGGCCCTCGACGTTCGTCCGCCCGGGAGGCGACGGCAACGCCTGCGCCTCCGCGACCAACTCACCCACCTCGGCGAACTTCTCCGCCGCGACCTCCTCGGCGCCGACGCCGCCGACCCGCTGCTCCAGCCCGTCGAGCGCGGCCTGCAACGCCTGCGCCCACACCGCGGTCGCGTCCAGCCACTCCTTGGCGTCCCGCGCGAAGTCGGTGCCCTTGATCTGCTCCGGGATCGAGGACAGCACGTCCGCGTACGCGCGCAACCGGTCCACCGCGCCCCGCCGGTCGCCGCCGCTCCACGCCTTGCGGAACGCGTCCAGCTCCCCGGCCAGCGCGGGCGCCTGCGGCTGCCACGAGTCGCCGGGCACCGGGCCGTACCGGTTGAGGTCGATGAACGCCGTCAACGCCTTGGCCAGCACCGCGTCGCCGCCCGCCACCCCCGCCACGTACTGCTTCAACGACTTCTCGGGGTCGTAGGCCTTGGGGTTCCAGGTGAAGTCGGCGATCCCGTACAGCGCGACCCGACTCGCGTAGGCCTGGTTCATCGGGTTCGCCACGATCCCCGTCAACCTGCCCGCGACGCCCGGCTCCCGGTTGCCGTACGGACCGAGCAGCAACCGCCCGGCGGTCTCCGGGAAGTCGTCCACCGGGTAGTTGTCCCACACCAGGGGCTTGCGGCCCCACACCTCGTCCGCCTTCTGCGCGTCCGCGGTGGTGATCCGGATCGGGATCACCCCGTCACCGGTCCACATCATGATCACCCGCGAGTCGAGCCTGGCCCGGTACTCGGCCTTGTACGGGCTGTCGTCGATGTCGTAGTACTCGGTCGGCACGCTCTGCAACGGCGCGACGTCCTTGCCCAGCGAGGGCAGGAAGTCCCGCTGCACCCGGTTGAGCAGGTCCACCTGGGCCGCCGCGGCCGACTTCGGCGTGGCCGGCCCGTAGCGGTCCTCGTCACCGTCGCAGTGCCACGCCTTGTAGTCGATGTCGTCCATCGGCAGCGAGAACGACCGCACCCCCGCGTCGTACAACTGCCGCAGCTTCGCGGTCAGCGCGGTCCAGTCCTCGTCGGCGGTGAAGCAGATCGACAAGCCCGGCGCGAGCGCGTAGGTGAACCGCAGGTGGTTGGCCGCCGACTCGCGGACCAGGTCGCCGAGCTCGCCCAGCCGCTGCGCCGGGTAGGGCGAGCGCCAGTCGTCCCGGTGGAACGGGTCGGCCTTCGGCGCGTAGACGTAGGAGTTGAACTTCGCCCGACCCGACCACGCGATCGTGTCCAGCTCCTCCTGGTGGCTCCACTGCGGGCCGTAGAAGCCCTCCACCACCCCCCGCGCGCCCAGGCCCGGCCCGTCGGAGATCGACACGGCGGGCAGCGAGCCCTTCTTCACCAGCTGGGCGAACGTCTGCGCCCCGAAGTACGCGCCCGCCGCGTCACCGCCGGACAGCGACACCTCGCGGCCGGACGCCGTCAGCTCGTAGTTCTCGGCGGGCAGGTCGCCCTTGACGACCTTCACCACGAGGTCCGCGGCGCGCTTGTCGTCCGGTCCGGCGACGTCCACGGTCGTCGCGCCGCCCGCCTTCAGCGCCGCCACCAGCACCCGCCGGGTCGGCTCGTCGCCGACCGAGTCCAGCACCAGCGCGGACGCCGGTATCGCCACGTCGCCCCCGGTCAGCGAGGACTGGCGGGGAGTGGGCCAGAGCCCGGGAACGGCGCCCAGACCACCCTTCTCCTCGTCACCGGGAATCACGACGAAGGCGACGACGACGGCGGTCACCACGACCGCCGCCGCGCCCACCAGCACGGCACGCATGCCTCAATCGTGCCGCAACGCCTGGTCAGGAGAAGTCGAGGTCCCCCTTGCGGGTCCGCTTGAGCTCGTAGAACTCGGGGAAGCCCGCCAGCAGCACCGCGCCGTCGAACACCTTCACGGCCTCCTCGCCGCGCGGGATGCTCTGGAGGACCGGACCGAAGAACGCGACGCCGTCGATGTGGATGGTGGGCGTGCCCACGTCCTCGCCGACCGGGTCCATGCCGCGGTGGTGGCTCGCGCGCAGTTCCTCGTCGTACTCGGTGCTGTCGGCCGCCTCGGCCAGCTCCGCGGGCAGGCCGACCTCCTCCAGCGCGAGCTTGATCACCGCGTCGTAGTCCTTGTTGCCCTCGTTGTGGATCCGGGTCCCCAGCGCGGTGTACAGGTCGCGCAGCACCGCGTTGCCGTGGTGCTTCTCCGCCGCGATCGCGACCCGCACCGGCTTGAACACGCCCTCCAGCAGCTTGCGGTACTCCTCGGGGATGTCGCGGCCCTCGTTGAGCACGCCCAGGCTCATCACCCGGAAGGACAGGTCGAGGTCGCGGTGCTTCTCCACCTCCAGGATCCAGCGGGACGTGATCCACGCGAACGGGCAGGTCGGGTCGAAGTAGAAGTCGACCTTCGTGGTGGAGGCCTCTGCCGACATGGTGCTTGCTCCTCTAAGGCGGATGTCGTCCGTGGTGCGCCGAACCGGCGTGCCGTCAACTAGCAACGAACCGACCACGCGGAGTCTTCCCCCCGACGGGGTCCACTTATCCCGGTCCCACGTGATTGGATGCGACTGTCGTGTTCACCGACACGACACGTTTCCCATTCCTACGACGTCGGCGCGCAGGCATCTCCGGTCGCCGGCAGACGAGGTGACCAGTGGCGGCACCCAACCTCACCCGCGACCAGGCGCAGCAGCGAGCGCAACTGCTGGAAGTCGACTCCTACCGGGTCGAGCTGGACCTGACCGACGGTGGCGGCAAGCCCGGTTCGGACACGTTCCGCTCGACCACGACGGTGGTCTTCCGCAGCCGGACGCCGGGCGCGTCCACGTGGGTCGACATCGTGGCCGCGACCGTCCACCGCGCCGTGCTCAACGGCGTGGAACTGGACGTCTCCGGTTACCGCGAGGAGGACGGCGTCGTGCTGGCGGACCTCGCGGAGGTCAACGAGCTGACCGTCGAGGCGGACTGCCGGTACATGAACACCGGCGAGGGCCTGCACCGCTTCGTGGACCCGGTGGACGGCGAGGTCTACCTCTACTCGCAGTTCGAGACCGCCGACGCCAAGCGCATGTTCGCGTGCTTCGACCAGCCCGACCTGAAGTCGGTCTACGACCTCGCGGTCACCGCGCCCGCGCACTGGAAGGTCATCTCCAACTCGGCCGTCGAGAGCACCTCCGACGCCGAGGGCGGCGCGGACCGGCTCGTCTTCGCGACCACGAAGCCGATGTCGACCTACCTCGTGGCACTGGTCGCCGGCCCCTACGCGGAGTGGCGCGACGAGTACACCGAGGGCGACACGACGATCCCGCTCGGCATCTACTGCCGCGCGTCGCTGGCGCCGCACATGGACCACGAGCGGCTGTTCACCGAGACGAAGCAGGGTTTCGGCTTCTACCACCAGGCCTTCGGGGTCACGTACCCGTTCGGCAAGTACGACCAGTGCTTCGTGCCGGAGTTCAACGCGGGCGCGATGGAGAACGCCGGCTGCGTGACGTTCCTGGAGGACTACGTCTTCCGGTCGCGCGTCACCCGCTACCTCTACGAGCGGCGCGCGGAGACCGTGCTGCACGAGATGGCGCACATGTGGTTCGGCGACCTGGTCACCATGCGCTGGTGGGACGACCTGTGGCTGAACGAGTCGTTCGCGACGTGGGCCTCGGTGCTGGCGCAGGCGTCGGCGACCGAGTACCGGCAGGCGTGGACCACGTTCGCCAAGATCGAGAAGTCCTGGGCGTACCGGCAGGACCAGCTGCCCTCGACGCACCCGGTGGCCTCGGACATCCCCGACGTGCAGGCGGTCGAGGTCAACTTCGACGGCATCACCTACGCCAAGGGTGCCAGCGTGCTCAAGCAGCTGGTGGCCTACGTCGGCCTGGAGAACTTCCTGGCGGGCCTGCGGGTGTACTTCGGCAAGCACGCCTGGGGCAACGCCACGCTGGCGGACCTGCTGGGCGCGCTGGAGGAGGCGTCCGGCCGCGACCTGTCGTGGTGGAGCGCGCAGTGGCTGGAGACGACCGGCCTGAACCTGCTGCGGCCGCGGTTCGCGGTGGACGCCGAGGGCCGCTTCACCGAGTTCGCCGTGCTCCAGGGCGGCGCGCGGCCGGGCGCGGGCGAGCTGCGCACGCACCGACTGGCCGTCGGCGTGTACGACCAGGACGAGCACGGCAAGCTCGTGCGCACGCACCGGGTCGAGCTGGACGTGTCGGGCGAGCGGACCGAGGTGCCCGAGCTGGTCGGCGTGCCGCGCGGCAAGCTCGTGCTGGTCAACGACGACGACCTGACCTACTGCACGATGCGGCTGGACCCGGACTCGCTGGCGTCCCTGGTGGACCACATCGGCGACATCGCCGAGCCGCTGCCGCGCACGCTGTGCTGGTCGGCCGCGTGGGAGATGACCCGCGAGGCCGAGCTGAAGGCGCGCGACTTCGTGAACCTGGTGCTGGGCGGGCTGCACGCGGAGACCGAGGTCGGCGTGGTGCAGCGACTGCTGCTCCAGGCGCAGACCGCGCTGTCCTCCTACGCCGACTCGACGTGGCGCGAGGAGGGCTGGCACCGGTTCACCGCGACGACGCTGGAGCTGGCCCGCGCCGCGGAGCCGGGCTCGGACCACCAGCTCGCGTTCGTGAACGCGCTGGCGGGCTCGGTGCTCGACGAGCCGTCGGTGACGGTGCTGCGCGGCTGGCTCGACGGGTCGGACGGGCTCGAGGGCCTCGACGTGGACACCGACCTGCGCTGGCGGCTGCTCCAGGCGCTGGTCGCGCACGGCGCCGCCGACCTGGCCGAGATCACCGCCGAGGAGGAGCGCGACCCGACCGCCACCGGCCGTCGGCGCGCCGAGTCGGCCCGCGCGCTGCGGCCGTCGCTCCAGGCCAAGGTCGAGGCGTGGGACCGGGCGGTGAACGACGACGACCTGCCGAACGCGGTCAGCGAGGCGATCATCGGCGGCATCCAGCACCCGGGCCAGAAGCAGCTGCTGGAGCCGTTCGTGGTGCGCTACTTCGAGGACGTGGCCGACGTGTGGGAGCGCCGCTCCTCCGAGCGCGCCCAGTCCATGGTGGTCGGCCTGTTCCCGTCGTGGTCGATCGCGCAGGACACCGTGTCGGCCGCGGACCGCTGGCTCGCGCAGGACCGCCCGCCCGCACTGCGCCGGCTGGTGTCCGAGGGCCGCGCGGGCATCGTCCGCGCCCTGGCGGCCCAGGAGTTCGACCGCTCGTGACACCCGGCTGACAGACGAAGGCCCCGGTTCCCTGTGGGAGCCGGGGCCTTCGTCGTTCGTCGCGGGTCAGGACCTGGGCGCGTGGCCCGCCTGGTCGGTCAGCATCCGGAGGCCGCTCACCAGGCCGCCCGACAGGTCGCCCTCCTTGAAGGAGGCCACCATGCTCATGACGGCCAGCTTGGCGCTGCGGTCGGACAGCCGGCGGTGGGACTCCTCGCCGGTCACCACCTCCACCTTGCGCTCGCCCGGCGACACCGCGATCACCACGGCGTGCGACGGGCGCGGGGTGGACGCGTGCAGCTGCTCGGCCCGACCCCGGGGGTCGTCGCCCAGCTCGCCCAGGTACACGCTGAAGTCCAGGCCGCTGGTGCGGCTGGCCAGCGTCAGCGCCTCGTCCAGGCTCGCCAGCTGCACCGGGGTGAACGGCAGGCTGGGCGCGGACGGGGTGTACATGCGGGCGGCGGACACGCGGCCGCTGTTCGTCACGGCCTCGCCGACGGACAACGTGGCCGGGTCGACGTTCTTCACGAGCTCACCAGTTGCCACGGGCACCTCCCTTGGCGGTGGAACCCTGCGCCGGCGCGGGTTCGCCGGCGGTGTGGTGCGCGGTCAGACCCGCCGGGTTGGCGCTCCACCAGACGGGCGCGTAGCCCCACTCCTGGCCAGGGCGGTAGCGCACGATGCGGGTGGCCTTCTGCCTCAGCGTCAGTAGCGCGATCACGCCGTAGATGGCCAGCGGAATCAGCGCGAAGACGAGCACGGTCTCCACGATGGTCACGGCGGTTACGGTAACCGATCGTCCCCGTCAGGTCCGGGCGAGGGGGCGTGCGACGAGCACCGCCGTCAGCAGCACGACGCCGCCCGCCACCAGGTACACCGCACCGAGCGAGGTGGCCTCGGCCAGCGGCCCGGCCAGGCCCGCGCCCAGCGGCGTGAGGCCCCACGCCAGCACCCGGTACGCACTCGTGACCCGACCCATCAGCGGCGCGGGCGTGAGGCGTTGGCGGCGGGACGCGGACAGCACGTTCCAGCCCGCCGAGCACAGCCCGAACAGGAACGCGGCGGCGATCGCGCCGGCCAGGTGGGGCACCGCGCCGAACGTGGCGAAGGCCAGTCCGAGCAGCGCCAACGCGCCGACCATCACCCGCGCCGCGCCGAGCCGGGGAGCCAGCACGGGGCTGAGCCGGGCGCCCAGCAGGCCGCCCACCGCCATCACCACGACGAGCCACGGCACGAACGCCTCGGGCAGCCCCAGCACCTTGATCGCGTAGAGCGCGAGCATGGCGTTGACGGCGGCGGCGCACAGCGCGGTCACGCAGACCGCGATCACCAGCACCCGCAGCCCGGGGTCGCGCACGAGGTGGCCGGCGCCCTCCACGAGCCGGGCGCGCAGGGTGCCGGTGACGGCCGACCGCTCCTCGCGGACTTCGGGCAACCGCAGCACGAAGTAGGCGGCGACCGCGAACGTGAGCGCGTCGAGGGCGAAGCAGGTGGCCGGGTTCCACCAGAACAGCGCGCTCGCGGCGAGCGGGCCCGCGAGGTCCAGGCCGAGGGTCTCGGCGGTCACGAAACGGCTGTTCGCCTGCTCCAGTTCACCGGGTCCGGCGAGCTCCACGAGCAGGATCTGGGACGCGCCGTCGGCGAAGGTCTCCGCACTGGTGAGGAGAAAGGCCGCCGCGCAGAGGACCGCGACACCCGCTCTATCCGTGAAAACGGCCGCCGCGAGCAGACCGGTCACGAGGGCCCGGAAGACGTGCGCGACGGCCACCACGAGCCGGGGTCTCAGGCGGTCGACGAGCACGCCCGCGGGCAGTGCCACGAGCAGCCACGGCAGCACCGCGGCGACGGCCACCGCGGACGCCGCCAGGGGGCTGCGCGTGCTCACGGCCGTGTAGAGGGGCAGGGCGGCGGTGCGGACCCCGTCGCCGACGAGCGAGGTCGTCCACGCCGCGGTGAGGCGGCGGAAATCGGCGGTGCGGACACCCGGGCCCTGGAGCGATCTACCCACGCGCGGCGCCCTCGCTGTGATCTGGACTACGTGCTGCCGGACATGACGCTACGCACGGTGTCCATACGGGCCGAAAGCCGTAGTGGAATCGCTCTACTGTCGCAGTGGGTACACCCGTACGGCCTTCCCCCGATAGGAGGCGAATGGCGGCCGGTTTGGCGTCTTGTCCTCCGCCCAGTCGGCTTCTAGCTTTTCACCTGTACGGGTCTTGCGCATTCGAACCTGGATACTAATTCACGCCCAATGAGTCCCGGAGGACACGACATGTGCACCATGAACCGCTTCCAGACCGCCGGTCTCACCCTTTCGTCGTACACCCAGGTGGCCGAACCGGTTACGCCTGTTCAGCGTCGGTCGACTGCCCTCGGCTCGGTGCGCATCACGGCGCGGGACTCCGTTCGGATCACCGCGCGGGACTCCGTGCGCATCACGGCCCTCGGTTCGGTCCGGATCACCGGTTCGCTCGTGCCGGCGGCCGACTCGGTGCGGATCACCGCGAAGGGTTCCGTCCGGATCACGGCGCGTGATTCCGTGCGCATCACGGCACGGGACTCGGTGCGCATCACGTCGCGCGATTCGGTGCGCATCACGGCACGCGATTCGGTCCGGATCACCGCGTCGGTGCGCATCACCTCGCGGGACTCGGTGCGCATCACGGCCAGGGACTCGGTGCGCATCACGGCGCGGGACTCCGTGCGGATCACCGCGCGGGACTCGGTCCGGATCACCGCGCGCGACTCGGTCCGGATCACCGCGCGCGACTCGGTCCGCATCACCGCGCGGGACTCCGTGCGCATCACCGCGCGCCGCGACGACTACGCGCTCGCGGCGTGAGGCGGTACGGGCGGTGTCAGGCGGCGGGCTCGCCCAGGTAGGGCAGCCACAGCGGGTCGGCCTCGGTCACGCCCGCGAGCAGCCGCCAGTGCGGCCCTCGGGGCGCGTTCGGCACGACGCGCAGGCGCCAGCCCAGTTCGGACAGCAGCTTGTCGGCCTTGCGGTGGTTGCACTTCGCGCAACACGCCACGCAGTTGGTCCACGTGTGGGGACCACCGCGACTGCGCGGCACCACGTGGTCGATGGTCTCGGCGCGACCTCCGCAGTACGCGCAGCGGTACCGGTCGCGGTGCATCAACCCGGCGCGGGTCAGCGGGACCCGACCGCGGTACGGCACGCGCACGTAGTTGCTCAACCTGATCACGGACGGCACGACCACCTGTGCCGTCGAGGAGTGGACGACCGACCCGTCCGGGTCGCCGTGCACCACCTCGGCTTTGCCGCACACCACGAGCACGACCGCGCGGCGCAGGGGCAGCGCGGTCAGGGGTTCGAACGTGGCGTTCAGCAGCAGGACCTTGCGTCTTCCCCACGGCAGGACCAGTGCCTGACCGGTCCCTTCCCCGTCCACCACGGTGTGCACACCGGGCTGTTTTTGGCCGGACGGGGCCAACGGCGCGAGCCCGGCGTTCACCAGGGCGCCGATCGGGGTGGGTTGTCGGTCTGGCACGCGACCACCTCCACCGGTTCAGCCATAGCAGACCACAGAACACCCCCAAAAATCACCTGTGATAGCGGACGCGTCGCGGACTCGACGCCGAATCCTGGGTGAACTGCGGCCTATCGGACATCGTTTTCATCAGTGGCGGTACCCTCGGCCGGGTGACCGAGCCTTCCCGCGCAGCGCTGCCTGCGACGACCAGCTACCCGCCCGCCGAACGGCTCGACCTCGTCGAGGACCTGCACGGGCACGCGGTGGCCGATCCGTACCGCGCCCTGGAGGACCCCGAGGACCCCTCGACGCGCGCGTGGTCGCGGGCGCAGGACGACCTCGCCCGGTCGTGGCTCGACGCGCTGCCCGGCCGTTCCGCCCTCGGCGAACGGCTGACCGAGCTCACCGGCACCGGGTCCGTGAGCGCGCCGACGTGGCGCGCCGGCCGGTCGTTCCACACCCGCCGCGACCCCGACCGGGACTTCCCCGTGCTCTACGTGCGCGAGCCCGACGGCGTGGAGCGGGTGCTGCTGGACGTCGCCGCGCTCGACCCCTCCGGGCGGACCACGCTCGACCGCTGGGCGCCGTCCAAGGAGGGCGACCTGCTCGCCTACCAGGTGTCGGTGGGCGGCGACGAGCACTCGTTGCTGCACGTGCTGGACGTGACCACCGGCGAGGTGGTCGAGGGCCCGATCGACCGCTGCCGGTACTCGCCCGTCGCCTGGCTGCCCGGCGGCGAGGAGTTCTTCTACGTGCGCCGGGTCGACCCCGCGCTGGTGCCCGAGGACGAGCGGCAGTTCCACCGGCGGGTGTGGCGGCACCGGGTGGGCGCGGACCCGGCGACCGACGTGAACGTGCACGGCGACGGGTTGGACCACACCTACTACTACGGCGTGTCGGTGTCCGCCGACGGCCGGTGGCTGCTGGTCAACGGCGCGCCCGGGACCGTGCGGCGGGACTCGGTGTGGATCGCGGACCTGCACGGGTCCGGCGTGCTGGAGCCGGTGATCACCGCCGAGCAGGGCGCGCAGTGCTCGGCCCGGGTCGCCGAGGACGGCCGGCTCTACCTGCGGACCAGCCTCGACGCGCCGCGGTTCCGGCTGTGCGTCGCCGACCCGACGGCGCCGCGGGACTGGACCGAACTGGTGCCCGAGGACCCCGACGCGGTGCTCGACGCGGCCGTGCCGCTGGACGACGCGCTCGTCGTGCTGCGGACCCGGCACGCGGTGTCAGAGCTGGCGCTGCACGGGCTCGACGGCGCGCCGCGGGGCGCGATCCCGCTGCCCGGCACCGGGTCCGTGCACGGTCTGTCCACTGTGGACGCCCGCACCGAGGCCGACCGGGACGTGCTGTGGTTCGGCTGGTCGGACTTCACCACGCCGCTGTCGGTGTACCGGTTCTCCACCGCGGACCGGGAACTCCGGCTGCACGCGGCCGCGCCCGGCGCGGTGACCCTGCCCGAGGTGTCCACCCGGCAGGTCGCCTACACCTCGGCCGACGGCACGACGGTGCGGATGTTCGTCGTCTCCGGCGCGGCCGACCCCGACCTGCCGCGGCCCGCGCTGCTCACCGGGTACGGCGGCTTCGGCGTCGGCCGCGGTCCCGGCTACTCGGCGTCCACCCTCGCGTGGGTCGAGGCCGGCGGGGTCTGGGCGCACGCGTCGCTGCGCGGCGGCGACGAGGAGGGCGAGCAGTGGCACCAGGCCGGTCGGCGCGAGCGCAAGCAGAACGTGTTCGACGACTTCCACGCCGCCGCCGAGAAGCTGATCTCCGACGGGTGGACCACGCCGGAGCAGCTGTCGATCACCGGCGGGTCCAACGGCGGCCTGCTCGTCGGCGCCGCGCTGACCCAGCGCCCGGAGCTGTACGCGGCCGTGGTGTGCTCGGCGCCACTGCTGGACATGGCGCGGTACGAGAACTTCCTGCTCGGGCGGCTGTGGGCGGACGAGTACGGCAGCGCGTCGGTGCCCGAGGAGCTGGGTTGGCTGCTCTCCTACTCCCCGTACCACCGGGTGCGCGAAGGCGTTGAGTACCCTTCGGTGCTGTTCACGGTGTTCGAGTCGGACAGTCGCGTGGATCCGAACCACGCCCGCAAGATGTGCGCCGCGCTACAGCACGCGACGGCGAGCGATCCGACGAAGCACCCCGTGCTGCTCCGCCGGGAGACCGAGGTGGGGCACGCCGGGAGATCGGTGAGCCGGTCGGTCGGGCTCGCGGTGGACCAACTGGCCTTCCTGGCCTGGGCGACCGGTCTGGAGATCCGTTAGGAGTTGAGTGGTGGACGTGAAGTCGACGCTCGCCGTGTCGTGGTGGGTGGAGAACGGACCGAAGATCGCCGAGGGCGCGCTCCGCATCGCGCTCACGCTGCTGATCGCGGTGGTGGTCCGGTTCCTGCTGCGCCGGCTGATCGACCGACTGACCCGCGGCTCGTCGGAGAAGCGCAAGCCCGGGATCCTGCGGCCGTTGCGCGAGCGCGCGCCGCAGGCCCTGGGCGCGCTGGTGTCCGAACGCCGCGAGCAGCGCGCACGGACCATCGGCTCGGTGCTGAAGTCCGTGGTCACGTTCGTGGTGTTCGGGATCGCGTTCATCCAGGTGCTCACCGAGCTGGGGATGAACGTGGCCCCGATCCTCACCTCGGCGGGCATCCTCGGCGTCGCCATCGGGTTCGGCGCGCAGAACCTGGTCAAGGACTTCCTGTCCGGCATGTTCATGATGCTGGAGGACCAGTACGGCGTCGGTGACGTGGTCGACCTCGGCCCGGCCACCGGCACGGTCGAGTCGGTGGGCCTGCGCATCACCACGATCCGCGACACCAACGGCACCGTCTGGTACGTGCGCAACGGCGAGATCCTGCGGGTGGGCAACTCCTCGCAGGGCTTCGCGATCGCCGTGGTCGACCTGCCGCTGGCCTACGGCGCGAACCTGCCCGAGGCCTCCGCCGCGCTGTCCGCCGCCGTGACCGAGGCGGTGGAGGAGGAACTGCTCGCCGCCGACGTGATCGACAAGCCGGACGTGCTGGGTGTGGAGAAGGTCACCCCCGAGGGCATCACCATGCGCGTGACGGTGAAGGTGCGGCCCGGCCGGCAGTGGGCCGTGCAGCGCGCGCTGCGGGCCAAGCTCATGCCGGCGCTGGACGAAGCGGGCATCACCGTCAAATCCACCACGTAGCGCCCGGGTCGCGCCCCCCGGTCGGGCGAGTCGTCCACTCCGGTCGGTTGTGGCCGGTTCGCCGCATTCGGACCACCGCCGGTCGACCGCCTCCGGGCGGCAGGGCAGGATGATGGCGTGACCACTCCGGAGAACTTCTACGAAGCGGTGGGCGGCTACGAGACGTTCCACCGGATCGTCGCCCGCTTCTACGAAGAGGTCGCCACCGACGCCATCCTGCGGCCGCTCTACCCCGAGGAGGACCTCGGGCCCGCCGAGGAGCGGTTCCGGCTGTTCCTGATGCAGTACTGGGGCGGCCCGCACACGTACTCCGACCAGCGGGGGCACCCCCGGCTGCGGATGCGGCACGCGCCGTTCGTCATCGGGCCGGTCGAGCGGGACGCCTGGTTGCGGTGCATGCGGATCGCGGTCGACTCCGTCGAGCTGTCCGACGAGCACCGCGCGCAACTGTGGGCGTACCTGGAGATGGCCGCGAACAGCCTCATGAACGCGTGGGCCTGATCGTTGATCACCCGAACGGGGCTTCGGCTGTCCGAGCGAATGGCAGGATGACTCAACGTGCGACGATCCTCCGACCTCCAACCAGAGATCGCCGACGAGTCCGCCTGGTGGCGTGACGCCGTCTTCTACCAGGTCTACGTGCGCTCGTTCGCCGACGCGAACGGCGACGGCGTCGGCGACCTGGACGGCATCCGCTCCCGGCTCGGCTACCTGGAGCTGCTGGGGGTCGACGCGCTGTGGCTGACACCGTTCTACACCTCGCCGATGGCCGACCACGGCTACGACGTGGCCGACCCGCGCGACGTGGACCCGCTGTTCGGTGACCTGGCCGCGTTCGACCGGCTGGTCGAGGAGGCGCACCGGCACAACCTGAAGGTCACCGTCGACCTCGTGCCGAACCACACCAGCGACCGCCACGAGTGGTTCCGGCAGGCGCTGCGGTCCGCGCCGGGCAGCCCCGAGCGCGGCCGGTACGTGTTCCGCGACGGCCGCGGCTTCGACGGCTCGCAGCCGCCCAACAACTGGCCGAGCGTGTTCGGCGGGCCCGCGTGGACCCGGCTGCCCGACGGCCAGTGGTACCTGCACCTGTTCGCGCCCGAGCAGCCGGACCTGAACTGGGACAACCCCGAGGTGCCAGCCGACCTCGCGCGCACGCTGCGGTTCTGGCTGGACCGGGGCGTCGACGGGTTCCGGGTCGACGTGGCGCACGGCATGGCCAAGCCCGCCGGGCTGCCCGACCTCGACCCGCGCGCCGAACTGGGCGCCGGTGTGCTGCACGACAACGCGCTGGACCCGAGGTTCGACGACGACGGCGTGCACGAGGTGCACCGGATGATCCGCAAGGTGGTGGACGAGTACCCGGGTCGGATGGCCGTCGGCGAGATCTGGGTCAAGGACGACGAGCGGTTCGCCCGCTACCTCCGGCCCGACGAGCTGCACCTGGGCTTCAACTTCCGGCTGGTCGAGGCGCCGTTCGACGCGGACGCGGTGCGCACCGCGATCGACCACTCGCTCGCGGCGGTGCGCACCCAGGGCGCGCCGGCGACTTGGACGCTGTCCAACCACGACGTGCCGCGGCACGTGACGCGGTACGGCGGCGGCGCGCTCGGGCTCAAGCGGGCGCGGGCGATGGCGCTGGTCGAGCTGGCCCTGCCGGGCGTGGTCTACCTGTACAACGGCGAGGAACTGGGCCTGCCGAACGTGGAACTGCCGGACTGGGCGTTGCAGGACCCGATCTGGCAGCGGTCCGGGCACACCACGCGCGGTCGCGACGGGTGCCGCGTCCCGCTGCCCTGGGAGGGCGACACCCCGCCGTTCGGGTTCTCCGCGAGCCCCGGCACGTGGCTGCCGCAGCCGAACGAGTGGGCGGGGTCGACCGCCGAGTCCCAGCTGGAGGACCCGGAGTCGATGCTGTCGCTCTACCGGCACGCCCTGGAGCTGCGCAAGACGCACCCGTCGATGCGCGGCGTCGAACTGGAGTGGTACGGCGCGCCGGCCGGGTGCTTCGCGTTCCGGCGCAAGGGCGGCGGGCTGATCTGCGCGCTCAACACGTCGGGCGGGCCCGTGCCGCTGCCACCGGGTGAGGCCGTGCTGAGCAGCGGGCCGCTGGACGGTGCCCAGTTGCCGCCCGACACGGCCGTCTGGCTGGTCTGACCGACCCCGGCCGGGTCACACCAGCAGCGGCAGCATGGAGTGCCGGCGGCGGACCACCGCGCCGTAGCGGGCGTCGATGCGCAGCCACGAGTCGGTGGCCGTGACGCGGACGTCGTCGCCGGCCAGGAAACCCATGCCGGACAAGGCGAACAGGCAGCGCAGCGGCACCTTCACGTCCAGCCCCGAACCGCTGACCGTGAGCACGGTCTGGTCGAGCAGCGACGCGGGCGGGGTGCCGTGCGGGCCGGTGTTCTCCCGCGCCACCGCCACGCCCTGGTCGGCCAACTCCGCGATCACGTCGCCGGGCAGCCGGTCCACCGGCAGCCACCCCGTCGTGGGCGGCAGCGCCGAGCGCCACAGCAGGTCGCGGACCGGGCCCGGGTCGACCGTGTCGCTGCGCACCACCGCGAGGCCGGTGAGCAGGTCGCCGCCGGACACCGTCACGTCGCCCGGCGTCACGACACCGCGCACCGTCCGGGTGGCGAGCGTGTCGAACGGGGTCGCGACCCAGGCGTCCAGCAGGTCGCCCGACGCGCGGTTGCGCAGCCGGACCGCGACCTGCGCGTCCAGCCGGACCGCGCGCGCCACGAAGGCGCCGAGGTCGTCCCGCTCGGCGGGATCAGCGAGGACCAGTTCAGCCACCGTTACCTCCGGCACGCCAGCCCGCGAGGAAGTCGCGCTCGGCCTCGAGAAGACGGCGCGGACGTCCGGCCGTCAGGTTGTAGGGCACCATAAGGGTTTCCGCGGTCGCGACGACAGGACTGCCGTCCAGCCGGCCGTTGCGCACCGCGTAGACGAGCGTGAACGACGCGGACTTCAACTCCCGCACCGACATCTCCACCACGATCTCCGCGCCGGTGAACACCAGCGGCGAGAGGTAGTCCACGACGAGCCTGGCCACCACGACACCGTGTGCCATGTCCGCCACCCCGTGCCGCGCGGCCTCGGTGAACAGCAGGTCGACGCGCGCCTCTTCCAGCAGTGTCACCGTGTTCGCGTGGTTGACGTGGCCGAAGGCGTCCATGTCCGACCAGCGCGGTCGGACACCAGTGACGAACACACCCAACTGACAGCGCCTCCTGCGATCGATCCGGTGACGGTGACCCTATCGACGTGCTACACCCAGGTTAAGTCCGCGTCCAGCCCGAGGAAGACACCCAGGTCGGAGACTTCGCCGGACACGTCGGGTCGCGCGCCGAACGGCTCCACCCGGAAGACGCGCCCGTCCCGCCGCCAGGTTGCCACGACCCGGCCGTCGACCAGCACGTGGGGTGTGAGGAAGCCGCCACCGGTCTGCACCCGCTTCGCGAACGCCGGGTCCAGCAGCGCCGACCGGTCCCGGTAGCCGAGCAGGAACGGGTCGAAGTGGCCGAGCATCCGCACCGTCCCATCAGGTGGGAAATCCTCGGCCGCGAGATCGGGCAGGTCCCGGGCCGTCCGCTTCGGCAGGCCGCTCCACGCCACGAAGTCGTCCGGCGTCGCCGGGCCGTAGGCACGCCGGTAGCGCCGCCACAGCTCGTCCACACCGCGCGGCTCCGGCAGGTCGGGCAGCAGCGCGTAGGTGTCGTCCAGGCCGCGGCTCAGCACGCCGGAGAACGCCGCGTACGCCATCAGGTGCGCGGGCGCCTGGGTCGACGCGTCGACCACCACGCCGACCTCGGCCAGCCGGGCCACCACCGCCGCGCGGTCCAGCGGTCCGGTCAGCACCTCGCGCAACGCGGGCAGGGCCCGGGCGCACAGCTCGTCGGCGAGGCCCAGCTGCGCGCGCCGGCGCCGGCCGGCCGCCCGGAACACCGGACCGAGCAGCGCCACCACCCACAGGTCCTCGACGGCCAGCAGGTGCAGCGTGCCGCGCATGGCCCACGTGCGCACCACCGGACCGGTCAGCTCCCGCACACCGCGCGCCCGTGCGGCCAGCCGGAGCGCCGGCACGTCCTGCGCCTGCAACGCGACCACGTCGGCGAGCAGCGACGCGAGGTCCTCGGCCGGGCGGGACAGCCGTTGCGCGGCCATCCGGGCCGCCGGGACCGTCACCGGCACCGCGCGCCGGTCGAGCCGCGCACCACGAGTTCGGGCCGGAACACGAACTCGGCGTGCGGCGCGGGCGTACCGGCGATCTCCTCCAGCAGCGCGTGCACGGCGGCCTGGCCCATCGCCTCCACCGGTTGCCGGATGGTCGTCAGCGGCGGGTCGGCGAACACCAGCAGCGGCGAGTCGTCGAACCCGACCACGGACACGTCGCGCGGCACCGCCAAACCCCGCTCGCGGGCCGCCCGGACCGCCCCGAACGCCATCAGGTCGCTGCCGCACACGACGGCCGTGCAGCCGCGGTCCAGCAGCGCGCCGGCCGCCGCGTGACCGCCCTCGACGGTGAACAGCGAGTGCTCGACGGACGTCGCGTCGCCGCGGGCCAGCACGAAACCCTCGACCATCCGCCGGGCGGGCACGAACCGGGGCGGACCCACCGCCAGCCCGATCCGCTCGTGGCCGAGTTCGACCAGGTGGGAGAGGGCGAGCCGGACCGCGGCCCGGAAGTCCACCGACACGAACGGCGCCGACACCTCGTCGGTGTAGCCGTTCACCAGCACGAACGGCACCCCGCGCCCGGCCAGCTTCACGTACCGGTCCTTGTCGGCGGTCGTGTCGGCGTGCGCGCCGGACACGATCACGATCCCGGTCACGCCCCGGTCGAGCAGCATGTCGGTCAACTGGTCCTCGGTGGACCCGCCTGGCGTCTGCGTGCACAGCACCGGCGTGAACCCGTCCCTGGTCAGCACCTGCTCGACCACCTGGGCGAACGCCGGGAAGATCGGGTTGGTGAGCTCCGGGGTGATCAGGCCGACGAGCCCGGCGCTGCGCTGCCGGAGCCGGTGCGGGCGCTCGTAGCCGAGCACGTCCATCGCGGCGACCACGGCCTGGCGCGTCGTCGAGGAGACGCCCGGCTTCCCGTTGACCACCCGGCTGACCGTCGCCTCGCTCACGCCCGCCTGGTTCGCGATGTCACTGAGCCGCGCTGCCACACCGCGTGACTCTACGGCCGGCCACTGCCCGCCCACGTCGACACCACGACCACGCGTCGCGCGGGCCGGGTGCGCGGGTCGTGCAGGTGGGGTGCGCAAGTCGTGCGGGCGGGGTGCGCCGGACGTGCGGGTCGGGCACGTCGGCCGTGCGGGCCGGGTGCGCGGGTCGGGTGGTCGGGCTGCCCGCGTCGGGTGCGTCGGCGGTGCCCCCGGACGCCACGAGGGCGGGTCCCGACGTGCTCCGGGACCCGCCCTCGTGGCGCGCGACTAGCGGATCATGCTCCGGACCTGGCGGGCCGCCACGGACAGCGTGGCCAGGTCGAGTCGGCTCACCCGGTTGATCTCGGCCAGCGCGGCGCGCGCGCGGCCGAGGCGGGAGGCGTTGGTCTGCTCCCACTGGGCGATCTTGACCTCGGCCGGGTCACCCGGGTCGCTCGTGCGCAGCACGTCCACCGTGATCGACCGCAGCGACGAGTAGAAGTCGTCCCGCAGCGCCAACCGCGCCAGTGCGTGCCACCGGTTCCCGCGCTCCAGCTCGGACACCGAGCTGAGCATCCGGTCCGCGTCCAGGTGCTCGGACAGCGCGAAGTACAGCTCGGCCGTCTCCACGTGGGTCCGCTCGGCCGCGCCCAGCGCGTGGCCCTCCTCGCGCTCGGCCAGCTCCGCGATCTCGGTCACGTCCAGCAGGCCGTAGCTGAACAGCAGCGAGGCCACCCGCCGCGCCAGGTCCTCCGGCACGCCGTGCGCGGTCAGCTTCGCGGTGTGCGCGACCACCGACTCCTTGTCGTGGCCCTGGAGGAAGTCCGACGTGCGCGGCGCCAGTTCCGCGACCACGCCCGCGAAGCGGCTGATCGTCGCGCCCACGGCCAGCGGCTGCGGGCGGTTGGTCAGCAGCCACCGCGACGCGCGGTCCAGCAGCCGGCGGGTTTCCAGCACCATGTCGTCCTGCACGGCCGTGGGCACCAGGGTGTCCAGCTCGCCGATCCGCCGCCACAGCGACGGCAGGTCGTAGATCGCCGTCACCACCGCGTAGGCGCGCACCGCGTCCGTCGCCGACGCGCTGATCTCCTCGGCCAGCCGGAACGCGTACGACAGGCCGCCGCCGTCCACCACCTCGTTGACCAGCACCGTGGTGATGATCTCGCGGGACAGCGGGTGGCCCGCGATCGCGTCGGCGAACCGGGAGCGCAGCTCGGTCGGGAAGTACTCCGGCAGCTTGCGCGCGATCACGTCGATCGACGGCAGGTCGCTCGCCAGCACCTCCTCCTTCAGCGCCAGCTTCACGTGCGCGAGCAGCGTCGCCAGCTCCGGCGAGGTCAAGCCCTCGCCCGCCTTCTCCAGCGCCTTGAACCCGGCGACGCCCGGCAGCGCCTCCAACGTCCGGTCCAGCACGCCGCGCTGCTCCAGGTCGGCCACCAGGCGCGCGTGCACCGACAGCATCGGCGCGGCGTGCGCGCGGGACACGCCCAGCACCGAGTTCTGCGAGTAGTTGTCGGCCAGCACCAGGTCGCCGACCTCGTCGGTCATCTGGCCGAGCAGCTCGGTGCGCTGGTCCTGGTCGAGCCCGCCCTCCCGGACCAGCTCGTCCAGCAGGATCTTGATGTTGACCTCGTGGTCGGAGCAGTCCACGCCCGCCGAGTTGTCCAGCGCGTCGGTGTTGACCTTGCCGTCCGCGCGGGCGAACTCGATCCGGCCGCGCTGGGTCAGGCCCAGGTTGCCGCCCTCGCCGACCACCTTGACCCGCAGGTCCGCGCCGTCCACCCGGATCGCGTCGTTGGCCTTGTCGCCGACCTCGACGTGCGTCTCGGTCGCGGCCTTCACGTAGGTGCCGATGCCGCCGTTCCACAGCAGGTCGACCGGCGCGAGCAGGATCGCCTTCATCAGCTCCTGCGGCGACAGCTTCGCGACGCCCTCCGGCAGGCCGAGCGCCTCCCGCACCTGCTCGCTGACCGGGATCGACTTGGCCGTGCGCGGCCACACGCCGCCGCCCTCGCCGATCAGCGCGCGGTCGTAGTCGTCCCACGACGAGCGCGGCAGCTCGAACAGCCGCTTGCGCTCGCGGAAACCGACCGCCGCGTCCGGGTTCGGGTCCAGGAACACGTGCCGGTGGTCGAACGCCGCCACCAGCCGGATGTGCTCGGACAGCAGCATCCCGTTGCCGAACACGTCACCCGACATGTCGCCGACACCCACCACGGTGAACTCCTCGGACTGGGTGTCCACGCCCAGTTCCCGGAAGTGCCGCTTCACGCTCTCCCACGCGCCCTTGGCGGTGATGCCCATGGCCTTGTGGTCGTAGCCGACCGAGCCGCCGGAGGCGAACGCGTCGCCCAGCCAGAAGCCGTAGGACTTCGACACCTCGTTCGCGATGTCGGAGAACGACGCGGTGCCCTTGTCCGCGGCCACCACCAGGTACGAGTCGTCGCCGTCGTGCCGCACCACCTGCGGCGCCGGCACCACGTTGCCCGAGTTCAGGTTGTCGGTCAGGTCCAGCAGGCCCGAGATGAACTGGCGGTAGCACGCGATGCCCTCGGCCAGGAACGCCTCGCGGTCCAGGCTCGGGTCGCCGGTGGGCGTCGGCGGCTTCTTCACCACGAACCCGCCCTTCGCGCCGACCGGCACGATGACCGCGTTCTTCACCGCCTGCGCCTTCACCAGACCCAGCACCTCGGTGCGGAAGTCCTCGCGCCGGTCGGACCAGCGCAACCCGCCGCGCGCCACCGGGCCGAACCGCAGGTGCACGCCCTCGATCCGGGGCGAGTACACGAAGATCTCGAACCGCGGCCGCGGTTGCGGCAGGTCCGGGATCTCCCTCGGATTCAGCTTCACCGCGAGGTACGGGCGCGGCCGGCCGTCGGCGTCGCGCACGAAGTAGTTCGTCCGCAGCGTCGCCTGCACCAGCGTCAGCAGGCTGCGCAGGATCCGGTCCGCGTCCAGGCTCGTCACGTCGTCGATCAGCGCGGCGATCTCGGTGACCAGGTGATCGGTCCGGGTCGCCCGGTGCTCGTCCTCGGCCGCCGGGTCGAACCGGGTCTCGAACAGCCGCACCAGCGCCCGCGCCACCTCGGTGTGGGCCAGGACGGCATCCTCGATGTAGTCCTGGCTGTACGGGGTGCCCGCCTGCCTCAGGTACTTGGCGTAGGCGCGCAGCATCGCCGCCTGCTGCCAGGTCAGGCCGGCGCGCAGCACGAGGGTGTTGAAGCCGTCCACCTCGGCCTCGCCGCGCCACGCCGCCGCGAACGCCTCCTGGAAGCGGGTCCGGACCGACTCCAGGTCCTCCTGCGACAACCGGTCCAGGGTCGCCTGGTCGATGCGCAGGCCGAAGTCGTAGATCCAGCGCTCGGAACCGTCGTCCAGCAGCTCGTAGGGCCGCTCGTCCACCACCACCACGCCCATGCGCTGCAACATCGGCAGCACGTCGGACAGGGTGATCCGCTCGCCGGACAGGAACAGCTTGAACCGCCGCTCGCCCGGGTCCGCGTCGCGCGGCACGTAGAACTGCATGTCCAGCTCGCCCGGACCGAGCGCGTCGACGCGCCGGAAGTCGGCCAGGCCCTCGGCCGCGGTGAAGTCCTCCTTGTAGGCCTCGGGGAACACCGCGGCGAACCGCAGGCCCTGCTCCGAGGAGGACTCCGTGCCGAGGCCGCCGTTCGCGCCGCCCTCGGACTGCTCGGTGAGCACCGCCTCGACCATCAGGTCGTCCCAGCTGCGCACGGCCTCGGCCAGGCGCTGCTGGATGCGCGCGGTGTCCGGCTCGACCAGCCTGCTCGGCTCGGTGTGCACGGTGAAGTGCACGCGCGCCAGGGCGGACTCGCCGACCCGGGCGCTATACTCCAGGTTCACGCCGTTCAGCTCGCCGATCAGGATCTCCTGCATCGCGAGCCGGGACGTCGTCGTGTAGCGGTCGCGCGGCAGGTACACCAGGCACGAGTAGAAGCGGCCGTACGGGTCGCGGCGCAGGAACAGCCGCAGCCGGCGGCGCTCGGCCAGCGCGATCACGCCGGTGACCGTGGCGTACAGGGTTTCCGCGTCGACCGAGAACAGCTCGGTGCGCGGGTAGTTCTGGATCACCTCGAGCATCCGCTGACCCGAGTACGAGTGCAGCGGGAAGCCGGCGCGGTGGATCACGTCGCGGACCCGGCGCGCGATCACCGGGATGTCCAGCACGTCCTCGTGCAGCGCGGTCGTGGAGAACACGCCGAGGAACCGGTGCTCGCCGGTCACCTCGCCGGCCGCGTCGAACGTCTTCACGCCCACGTAGAACGGGTAGACGCTGCGGTGCACGCTCGACTGGGCGCTGGCCTGGGTCAGCACCAGCAGTTCCGACGACAGCGCCTGCGCGCCCGCGTCCGGACCCGCGGTGAGGCTGCGCGCGGCCAGGCTGTCCTGCCGCAGCACGCCGAGGCCGGTGGCCAGCACCGCGCGCAGGGCGGGCTCGCCGTCGGTGGCCGGGTCGTCGCGGACGAGTTCGTACTGGCGGTAGCCGAGGAAGGTGAAGTGGTCGTCGGCGAGCCACCGCAGCAGCCGGGCGCCGTCCTCGACGTCGTCCTTCGGCAGCGTGCAGGGGTTCTCGGCCAGGTGGTCGGCCAGCGCGCGGGCGGTGCCCGTCATCCGGTCGGTGTCCTCGACGACCTCGCGGACGTCGTTGAGCACCGTGTGCAGCTTGGTCTCCAGCTCACGCGCCCGGTCCGGGTCGGTGAGGAGGTCGACCTCGATGTACATCCACGACTCGGCGAGCGTGCCCGAGGGCGGGTCGGCCGGGTCGGCGGTGGGCAGGACCTCCAGGAGCGCGCCGGTCACCGGGTCGCGGCGGACCACCACGATGGGGTGCACCACGCGCTGGACCTGGACGCCGCCCCGGGTCAGCTCGGAGGCGACCGAGTCGACCAGGTAGGGCATGTCGTCGGTGACGACCTGCACCACTGTCGCCGGGCAGGTCCAGCCGTCGTGGGCACGTGTGGGGTTGAGGATGCGCACGAGGGGACGACCGGGGACGCGGGTCTCGGCGAGCTGCTGGTTGGCGCGCACGGCGCCGACGAGGTCCACCGGGTCGTCGTCGATGACTTCCTCGGCGGGCACGTGCCGGTAGTACAACCGGATCAGCTCGGCCAGCTCGGGCGCATTGGCCGCGGCCCGTTCGATCAATTCGTCTCGTGCTTGTTCGGGACTGGCCGGTCGGGTCTCCGCATCGGGGCGGTTTCCGGAACGGGTCGGGGTTCCAGTCGAGGTCATGTTCAGGCGACTCCACACTATCCGGTACCTCTGTGTACCGGGTCCGCGCACCACTTAACCAGACTGGTGCCGGGCGGTCCGACGGCACCGGAGACTGAATCGAAAAACTTGCCGGAAAGTAGTGGTTTTCCCAGTCGTCGGACGATTTTTCCGGATGGCCGATCCACGGTTACCGGCAGGCAACCTCATTAAACTCCGGAATCGAATTCTCACGTTCCGGGCAAAGTCCAGGTGTCCACCCGGCGGAGGGGCGCGGTGGTCTCCTCGGCGCCCACCGGAACGATCGGCGCGGTGTCCCGCTCGTGCTCCGACGCGGCGGCCTCGTCCTCCCGCCGACCCGCCTCGTAGGCCACCAGGGCCTCGGCCAGGAGTTCGGCCAGGGACAGGTCGCTCTTGGGCCGCCGGGACGCCCGCGTGGCGCTGGGCGAGGCGGACGGCACGGGTGTCGGCTCCACGATCGGCGGCAGTTCGATCGACCGCCCGCCGACCACGACGGAGGTGACGAACGGCTCCTCACCGTCGTCCTCGACGTCGGCCGCGCCCAGGAAACCGGAACCCCGCACCGGCAGCCCACCGGGCGGCGTCTCCGGCCCACCCGGCTCGACGGGGAACGGCACCTGGTCCGGTTCCGGCACGTCCGGCACCTGGTCCGGCTCGGGCACCACCGGCACCGGGTCGGGTTCCGGCACCTGCGGCACGCTGTCCGCGACGGGCACCTCGACCTCGCGCGACACGGGCTTCATCGTCGGGAAGGGCGTGGGCGTGGGAAACGGCGTCAACTCCGCCTCGGGCCACCGCGCGCCGGGGGGCTCGACCTCGGGCACGACCCGGTGGTCCGCCGCCTCGTGGACCCGCCCACCGTCGAACGGCGCCGACTCGTGGTCGGTGCGCGACGCTTCTCCTCCCGGCGTCACGTCCACCGAGTGCGAGACGTCCGCGAAGCGCGAGACGTCCGCCGAGTACGAGACGTCCGCTGGACGCGAGACGTCCGCGGAGTGCGAGACGTCCGCCAGGAACGAGGCGTCCGCGGAGTGCGAGGCGAACCCGGCGGAAGCGGGTTGGGCCGGGATGCCGTGCGCGGGCTCGGGTTCGGGCGCCGCGGGGACGATCGGCGAGGTGTCGACGTCGGACACGGGGCTCGGGAAGTCGGCCGTCCACGAACGACCGGCGCCGACCTCCGCCGACCACCCCGCGCGCGGCACGTCGGGTTCACCCGCCGCCCACGCCGGGGTTTCGGACGGCACAACGGGTTCCGCCGCGGCCCACGCCGAAGCCTCCGCCGACGCGACCGGTTCGGTGGCCGCCCAGCTCGACGACTCCGCCGACTCGACAGGTCGGGCAGCGGACCACGACGAGGCCTGCTCCGGCACGACGGGTTCCGCACCCGACCACCCGGAGGGCTCCGCCGGCCCGGCAGGTTCGGCGCCCGA